>JBBQUC010000101.1:0-10229 GCA_038212815.1 Cytophagales bacterium | reverse complement strand
GCACCGGCCGTCAGCGCAAGCTCTACATTGAGAGCTATGGCTGCCAGATGAACTTTGCCGACTCGGAGATTGTGGCCGCTGTGATGCGAAATGCTGGTTTTGCCACTACCTCAACTGCCGAAGAGGCCGACTTGATTTTCCTGAATACCTGCGCCATCCGCGACAATGCCGAACAAAAGGTGCGTAACCGGCTGGTGCACCTCAACGCGTTGAAAAAACGCAAGCCCGACCTGGTGATTGGTATGCTGGGCTGCATGGCCGAACGGCTAAAAACCCAACTCCTTGAAGAAGAGAAGATGGTGGATATTGTGGCGGGGCCTGATGCCTACCGCGATATTCCAAAACTGGTTGAAGAAGCGGAGTCGGGACAAAAGGCCGTGAATGTCTTTCTCTCCCGCGAAGAAACCTACGCCGACATAGCACCTATTCGCTTGAACTCCAACGGAGTAACGGCCTTTATCTCCATTATGCGTGGGTGCGACAATATGTGCAGTTTCTGCGTAGTTCCCTTTACGCGGGGCCGTGAGCGCAGCCGCGACCCCCATTCCATCGTTCGCGAAGCCCGCGACCTCTTCGATCGGGGCTACCGCGAGGTGACCCTGCTGGGGCAGAATGTCGATTCGTATAAATGGAGTAACCCCACCGAAACGTTGGGCCGGGCCGACGTCTCGGTGGGGTGTACCACCTTCGCGCACCTCCTCGAACTGGTCTCCCAAATTGACCCGGCGTTGCGGGTGCGGTTCTCTACCTCGCACCCTAAAGACATTACCGATGAGGTGCTACATACCATGGCCCGCTACGATAATATCTGCAACTACATCCACCTGCCCGCGCAAAGTGGCAACAGCCGGATACTGAAGCTGATGAACCGGACGTATGATCGCGACTGGTATCTGGCCAAGATTGACCGCATCCGGGCTATTCTGGGCGACGACTGCGGCATCTCGCACGACATGATTACGGGTTTCTGCTCTGAAACAGACGATGAGCACCGCGACTCGCTTAGCTTGATGGCGTACGCCCGCTTCGATTATGGGTATATGTTTGCCTATTCGGAGCGGCCCGGCACCCTGGCGGCCAAAAAATATGCTGACGATGTGCCGGAAGACGTGAAGAAAAGGCGACTCACCGAAATCATCGACCTCCAGCAACGGCTTTCGCTGGAACGGAATCAGCGGCACGTAGGTCAGGTGCAGCAGGTACTCATCGAAGGCCGTTCCAAGCGGTCAGCAGAAGAACTCTGTGGCCGTAATGGCCAGAACAAGATGGTGATTTTTCCGAAAGGAACCTTGGAAAAAGGCCAGTACGTGAACATCCTGATTACCGACTGTACAGCGGCAACCCTGCGGGGAGAGGTTGTTTGAGTTTTCAGTTTATTAGTTAGTGAGTCAGTAAACTAGATTAGTGCTTCGCGGTACTCACGAACTCACCGACTGATTAACTGAAAAACTATTATTATGAACATTCAGGAAATACAATCCGTTAAACTCCGCTTCGGCATTATTGGCCATGCCCCTGCGCTGAACTACGCTATTAGCGTGGCTACGCAGGTAGCGGCTACCGACCTTACCGTGCTGATTACGGGTGAGAGTGGTAGTGGTAAAGAGTCATTCTCCAAAATTATTCATAGCCTCAGTGCCAGAAAGCACGGGCAGTTTATTGCCATCAACTGCGGAGCCATTCCTGAAGGCACCATCGACTCGGAGTTATTTGGCCACGAGAAGGGGGCGTTTACCGGTGCGGTCGATTCAAGGAAGGGGTATTTCGAGACCACCAATGGCGGCACTATTTTTCTGGACGAGATTGGCGAAATGCCCCTCGGTACGCAGGCCCGGTTGCTGCGCGTGTTGGAAAACGGCGAGTTTATCCGGGTAGGGTCATCGAAGGTGCAGAAAACCGATGTGCGGGTGGTGGCGGCTACCAACGTCAACCTGATGGATGCGGTGAGCAAAGGGCGTTTTCGGGAAGACTTGTACTACCGGCTCAATACTGTACCCATTTTTGTACCCCCCCTGCGCGAGCGGGGCGACGATATTGAACTGCTCTTTCGGAAATTTACCACCGATTTTGCCGAGCGATATCGGATCAAGCCCCTTCAACTGACCGAAATGGCCAAGCAGACCCTGGTACGTTACCCGTTTCCAGGCAATATCCGGCAGTTGAAAAACATTGCTGAGCAGGTATCCATCCTCGAATCGGAACAGAATAAACCCATAGAGGCCGATACGTTGCTGAAGTATCTACCTCAGCAACAGCCCCCCAATCGAATGC
The DNA here is from genome assembly GCA_038212815.1 of Cytophagales bacterium. Taxonomy (GTDB): domain Bacteria; phylum Bacteroidota; class Bacteroidia; order Cytophagales; family Spirosomataceae; genus JBBQUC01. Next base: position 7,958 of record JBBQUC010000101.1, on the reverse strand, counting down.
CGATGGTGCAGGGGCATGGCGGGAGTAGCGACACTTTTTCGGAGCGAGACCTGCTCTATAAGGTGCTCTTCGACATGCGCCGGGATATGAACGACCTGAAAAAAGTAGTGCTGGAAGTACTGGGTAATGAGCATAACGGCCACCAGATACTGAATAATCACCGTGACCTGTTCGACTCGGTACGAACGACGGGTGATTCGTTTACCGATATGGAGGCCAGCCGTTCCAGGCTGCTCCCACCCCCCGAACCAATTGTCTCCTCGAGCCTCGACAGTTATGACCGCCCCCCAGTGCAGGTATTCTCGGATGCCGATAGTGATTTAAACGAAGTAACGGTAGAAGACGTAAGCCACGAAACGGAAGAGGATGATTCACTCTCGCTGGAAAAGAAAGAAAAAGAAATGATTGAGAAAGCTCTCCGGCGGAACAACAACAAACGGAAATGGGCGGCTCAGGCACTCGGCATCTCGGAACGTACGTTATACCGGAAGATTAAACAGTATCAGATTGATGAAGACAGTTAGCCGTAAACAGCAATCAATGAGTAGCGAACAGCAAGTAATGAGTAATGAGCAACGAGCCGGGTATAGTGAGCAGCAAGTCAGGAAATGGAAGCGTTTTAGCCATTGGTTATTGGGTGTTGGCTGTTCACTGCTACTGGCCTCTTGTGGCGTGTATTCATTTACCGGCACTACCCTGTCGCCCGATATTAAAACCGTAACAATTAATAACTTTACGCTGCAAACAGCGGGTGGCCCAGCTAACCTGCCGCTGACCCTGAACGAGAAACTGAAAGAATATTACCAGCGATATACCAACCTGAAAGTACTGCCTGCCAACGGCGACATGATGCTGGAGGGAGGCATTACGGGCTATGACTTGTTGGCAGTTGCTCCAACGGCACAGGATCAGGCGGGTATAAACCGGCTCCAGATTACGGTGCAGGTGCGGTTTGTGAATGCCAAAGACGAGACCAAGAATTTCGATCAGGCATTCTCATTTTACCAGGATTTTCCGCAGAACCAAACTCTGACCCAGAACGAGAGTCGGTTAGTGCCAAAAATTTTAGACCAGATTGTCCTGGATGTATTCAATAAAACAGCCGCAGACTGGTGAAGGCAGTTGTCGCTGCTCGTTGTTCACTGAAAACTTATGGTTGATAAAGAGACTTTCTCGTATTGGGTAACGCACCCTGGCGACTTAACGGCTGCTGATTACCGGCAGTTACAGGAGAGTGTGGGGGAGTACCCATACTGCCAGGCTTTGCATACCCTGGCGGTAAAAGCGGCTTCAGTGCATCAAAAAGGGCAAGCCGTAGGCGTGTTGCGGCAGGCAGCCGCGCAGGCTCTAAGCCGCAATGCCCTCCGAAAGCTGATCGATAATGAGTTTGAGTGGTCGGTTAATTTACTCACCAAACTCAATGAACTCTCGCAGCGGCACGTACCCATCCCCGACGATTATCAGCAGGAAACGTACGCGCTCTTTAAAAGCAAACCCAGCCTGGACTGGCCTACTTTGTCGGATGGTTTCCCCCACCTAACCCTACTACGGTTACCTACACTCGATAAAACCGATAGCATACCGCCCGTTGACGACCCCACGCTGACCGAAAAACAATTACAGGATAAACTCACCCTTCCCACTGAACCGACTCCGGTTCATCTCCCGCAGGCTGTCGATCCTAATCGGTTGCAGGAGCAGGCGATTATCGAGCAGTTTATCCAGCAACAACCCAATATTTCGCGCATCCGACTAAATCAGCAGGACACCGCTCCGCAGGAAGACCTGGCCAAGCGCAGTGTGGTGAAAACGGGTGGTATTGACACCGAATCGTTCGCTAAAATTCTGGTGAAGCAGGGCAAGGTGGATAAAGCAATTGCTATATACCAGAAATTAATGGTGAAAAATCCCGAGAAAAAGGCGTACTTTGCGGCCTTAATAAGTGACCTAACCGGCAATTAACGCGCCTTACGTACTTGTTGGAACGGCTTTTGTGAGGAGGTTCACTGATACTAAAAACTAAAAACCGCACGGGAGGCCCCGTGGTAACTATTTTATGGTAACGGCAACTATCGTTATTGTTTGCATTTTCACCGTACTGCTCATTTTAGTCGTATTGATTCAGAACTCGAAAGGCGGTGGTCTGTCGGGCGAATTCGGTGGCCTTGGTTCTAATCAGCTCATGGGGGTGAAAAAAACCACCGATTTGCTCGAACAAATTACCTGGGGTTTGGGCGTTGGTGTAATGGTGCTAACCCTGGCTTCATACATCATGGTGGATAAAGGCGATGCCGCCAACCAGATTCAGAGTGTCAATGCTGAACGGGCAGCTACCCGCACAACTCCCGGTTTAGCCCCGGCTCCGGCAGCGGCTCCATCAACCAAACCCGCCCCGGCGCAGGCTCCTGTAGCCGCCCCCGGCAATTCACTATCGGTACTAACTCCGCAGAAATAAAGGGTATCTATTCTGTCGTTAGTCATTGTCAGCATAGCGGCAAAAAAGGTCAGCAACCCGGTTGCTGACCTTTTTTGCCGCTATGCTGTATCTTGTGTGGCCAGCAACTGCCGGGCAATAGGCAGCAGGGTTTCTTCTTCGGGGTAGGTGCGTTGAGTTTCCAGCATAAAGGTGGCAGGGTTGGGCAGGTGCTGGTTGCGCCGGACCAGGTCGAGTTTGATGTGTTCGTAGGTGGTGCCGATGCGTTTGGGTATCCGCTCCACAAACCGCAGTTGCACCCGCCTGCCACCCGGCTCGTGGTCATCGTAGAGGGTAATGGCAAACTGATACACGGCCGTGTCGGTATGTGTGGTGCGGTGCAGGAGCAAATAACCCTCTTCGGGGCGCAGCGGGAGCAACCCAATGGGTTCGAGTGTCAGGGTAGCGGCAATATCAGCCCATAAACGCTGACCTTCTGTCAGCATTTGCCCAAAGCGTGGCAGCGCAAAGGCCATCACCGCATCGACTTCCACCAAATGAGGGTGGTCCGTTAGCTCGGATTTATACTCGATGGTAGGGGGGGGGCCGCTAATGTGGCTTACCCGCTTCGGAAAGGCCGCGTGTAGGGAGCCTTTGCTCTGCTGAAACTGGAGACTATAGTGATAGTGATGGCGTAAGTCGGGCAGGGCGGGGTGCAGCTTCTGATCATCGAAATGCTGCCGAACGGCCTGTAGATAAGCTAGAACGATGTATTTCTTGTATTCTGCATCAATCCAGCCTTGGGTAAGCCAATCAGTTGGTAGGGTGTTCATACGGGTGTACAATACGTTAGGTGAACAGATCCGGTCTCATAAGGTACAGGTCAATAACGAATAAACAAAATAGACTGGCATAGTTGACTGTAATTTACCAACTAAATGGGGCAAAATGAACCGATAAGCCGAACGAAGTTTGGTAGTTTGTACCTTTAGCAAGGCCATAAATGATGCCAAAGGGAAGCTGTTACCTATCATGAAAAGGGCTTATATGTTAAATAAGAGGGATAAACTGGACTACTTAGGACGAGTCGATGCCTGCAATTTTGGCAGAAATGGGTCTCTGGCACAAAATTTGGCAATCGGCAACTGTCAGAGTTCATAATTAATCAACTCAATTTAACCTTAACAAATTACTCATTATGGTCACAGCAACGGAAGACGTACAAGTGAACGTAAAACCGCTGGCTGACCGGGTGCTGGTGGAAGCCGCCCCGGCTGAAGAAAAAACATCGTTCGGGATTATCATCCCCGATACGGCCAAAGAAAAACCCCAACGTGGTACGGTGATCGCTGTCGGCAACGGCAAGAAAGACGAACCCATGACGGTGCAGGTCGGCGACACGGTATTGTACGGCAAGTATGCCGGTACTGAAATTACCGTTGAAGGTAAAGAGTATCTCATCATGCGGGAATCTGATATTTTCGCAGTCCTTTAATTTGAACGAATACTGTTTAATGTATCCTGTATAGTAGGGTTATACCCCTATGTACGTGAAGCTGACAACCGTATTCATTCTACATTTTTCATTATTCATTCCCTCAAACAATGGCTAAGAAAATATTCTTCGATACCGAAGCCCGTGAAAAAATTAAAAAAGGCGTTGACACCCTTGCTGATGCCGTAAAAGTAACCCTCGGCCCAAAAGGTCGGAACGTTATCCTCGACAAAAAATTTGGCTCCCCAACCATCACTAAAGATGGGGTAACGGTAGCTAAAGAGATCGAACTGAAAGATGCCATGGAAAACATGGGTGCTCAGTTGGTGAAAGAAGTAGCCTCCAAAACGGCTGACTCGGCTGGCGATGGTACTACTACCGCCACTGTACTGGCTCAGGCGATCTATACCATTGGCGTGAAAAACGTGGCCGCTGGTGCCAACCCGATGGACCTCAAACGCGGTATCGATAAAGCAGTTATCGCGGTGGTGGCTAACCTGACCGAGCAATCGCAGACGGTAGGCGATGATTTTAGCAAAATTGCTCAGGTAGCTACAATCTCGGCTAACCATGATGAAGAAATCGGCACCATGATTGCCGAGGCCATGAAGAAAGTAGGTAAAGAAGGCGTAATCACGGTTGAAGAAGCCCGTGGTACTGAAACCGAAGTAAAAACGGTAGAAGGTATGCAGTTCGACCGGGGGTATCTCTCGCCTTACTTCGTGACCAACACCGAGAAAATGGAGGTTGACCTGGAGCGGCCCTTTATTCTGATCTCGGAGAAGAAAGTGTCGTCGATGAAAGAATTGTTGCCCGTACTGGAGCAGGTAGCCCAAACGGGTCGCCCGCTGCTCATCATTGCCGAAGACGTAGATGGTGAGGCTCTGGCTACGCTGGTAGTGAACAAAATTCGGGGTGCCCTGAAAGTGGCTGCTGTAAAAGCGCCTGGCTTTGGTGACCGTCGGAAAGCCATGCTCGAAGACATTGCTATTTTGACGGGTGGACAAGTGATCTCGGAAGAGCGCGGGTTCAAACTCGAAAACGCAACGATGGAGTATCTGGGTCAGGCCGAGAAAATCCTCATCGACAAAGACAATACTACTATCGTCAATGGCGTAGGGCATAAAGAAGATATCACGGGCCGCGTGAATCAGATCAAGGCTCAGATGGAAAACACCACATCGGACTACGACCGCGAGAAGCTACAGGAGCGTCTGGCTAAGTTGTCGGGTGGGGTAGCCATTCTCTACATCGGTGCCGCTACCGAAGTAGAAATGAAAGAAAAGAAAGACCGCGTTGACGATGCCCTGCACGCAACCCGCGCTGCCGTTGAAGAAGGTATTGTAACGGGTGGTGGTGTAGCTTACATCCGGGCCGTATCGGTGCTGGATAATGTCAAGACCATCAACGAAGATGAGAAAACGGGTGTGAACATCATCCGGGTTGCCCTGGAGTCGCCCCTACGGACAATCGTGGCCAACGCCGGTGGCGAAGCCTCGGTGGTGGTTAACCGCGTGAAGGAAGGCACAGGCGGGTTTGGTTACAACGCCAAAACCGATACCTTCGAAGACCTCTTTGCGGCTGGTATTATTGATCCCAAGAAAGTGGCCCGTTTAGCCCTTGAAAACGCAGCCTCGATTGCTGGCTTGCTATTGACCACTGAGTGCCTCATTGCCGATGAGCCTGAAGAGGCTCCTGCCGGTGGTGGTCACGGACACGGGGGCGGTGGCATGGGTGGTATGATGTAAGCATCAGTCCGCTAACGCTTAAAATCCCCCTGGCCCAACTGGTCAGGGGGATTTTTTTTGGCTACATGTGGCCTGCCCGCTGGAAGTTATTCGTAAAAACCCGCCGAATATAAACTCAACCCCACCTGTTATAAAGTGTCTATCCCAGTTGAACGTATAGACTTGATATTTGTCTGGACAAACTAGTAAATACAATGGATACGTCAGGGTCAACCGTATTGCCACTGCTCATTGCCTTTGGGGGGGTATTAACTGGGGTAATTTTTATGTTTGTAGGCTGGTGTCTTTGGTTTGGTAGCCGCGACCTCCGTAAGAATGGCTGTACCGTAACGGCAACGGTGCTGGAGAAATTCAGGAAACATGACCCAGGTTTGCGGGGCATGCTGGAGAACTACTACGTACGATGCTGGTTTCAGGATACTACCGGAATGACGCACGAAATAGACGTACCCATGCAGTCGAAACGCTGGTTTCAGGTGCGCGAAGGCAATAAAACGCAGTTGACTTTTGTGCCTAACGACCCGGAGGAAACCCAGTCCGGTTCCAAGCTGGGGTGGCAGATTCGGGGAATTATCGGCGTTGGGCTACTGGTGTTGGGTGGATTAATCAGTATGACCAGTTCAGTAAGTGGTTTTCGAGCATGGCTTAGCATTGTTCAGTCGATTTAACTCAGGGCCGGGTGTGTCCGTTATGGGCCAGATTAAGGGAGTTATACACTCAAAGCCACCGGGTGTTCATTAGGGCTGGTGGGAGGGTGATACTGAGGCCAACTTTGTATCATCAAGTAGCCGGATAACCCGGTTAATTCACAAAAACCCCAAACACAACTCCTAATGAACACGTTTTTTCAAAAATCTACCCTCGCTTTCGGTTTAGCTGCATCGCTCAGCCTGGTTTCCTGTCAGGATAAAGACCTGGTTACACCCGACCACCCGGCTGAGGCAGCTAAAGCCGCCACCGCTCTCGATGGCGGGATTGTAGTGGGGTTTCCCAAGAAATACACGCTGACTAAACACGGGCAGGCTACGCTGACCTACCAGGCTGACGGGCGGCTAAAGAAAGTGGACTATGCTGGACAGGTACCCGCGTTCTATACCATATATACGTATGCCCTTCAAACAATTACCACCACCACCTACACGGGCAATAAGGTGTTCAACAAAGTAACGTACCAACTCGACAACACCGGACGGTGTACCACTGCTAAAGAGACCGATTACATGTATTATGGGCCAACCCCACAAAATCCCTATGGTAGTTATTCAACGACTGACATAAACTCGACCTACCAATACAATGCCCTGGGCCAGTTGAAAACGCGCTTTATTAATAACGCTGGGTATCAAACCGATTATGTATTCAACCCGGCCGGCGACCTGAGCAAAATTACCAACTACAAAAATTTCGTTGCAGCTGAAGAAGTTACCTTTGCGTACGACCAGCCCGTAGGCGACCCAATTCTAGCCGACAGATACCCGATTAACTCCACCTGGACAAACCTGCCTGATCCATACCTGAAAATTTTTGGCAAGACCAGTAAGCACTTAGTGAAACTCTTGACCCAGAAATTACTGCCCACTAATCAAACCCTGACAAACCATTACTTTGCCTATACCCTGAATACGGATGGCTATGTGACAGAAGCAAAAGAGTTTAACATAGCCAATGCTGCCCTGGTTGCTACAACGGGGTATGAATACCTGGTTACAGATATTACGTTAATGCCCTAAGTAAGGTGGAGCAGTAAGCTACTAAAAAGCCAGACACTACTGTCTGGCTTTTTGGTTGACTAGCTATTTTAGCCAACTTTTACGACCTTAACGATCCCTAAAACTTACTCTTCACCACTTTCACATCCCGCTTGAGCTTGTCTTTGGCCAGTTGGGCATCTTTTTTCAATGCTTCTTTGCGGTCGGCTTTCAGGGCATCGCGGTCACCGCGCATTTTATCGGCTTCGCGGGCCTCTTTATTCATTTTGAGGTCAGCTTTGTCAGCGGCAACGGTTGCTTTGGCTTCCGCAGCGGCAGCTTTCCGCTGCATTTTACCTTCCTGTGCCTGAGCGGTGCTTACCAGCAATGCCAAAACAGCAACAATCATCAGTCCTTTTTTCATCGTCGAGTGTGGCGAATCCGCCAGTTGTTAGTTCTAGGAGATAAACCAGTTGCCTGCCGCAGTTGTTAAGAAATGGTGTAGCAAGCAGTTGAAATTAATGGAAATTTAAGAAGTCGTGAGTTAGCTCGTTATTCAACTAGCGGTGCTATTTAGGCTGGCTTTGGGTAAATAAGCAGGGGAATATCTTTCT
>JBBQUC010000100.1:0-10250 GCA_038212815.1 Cytophagales bacterium | reverse complement strand
GGCAATGGTTCGTTCATATTCACCCGTAGCACCAAACTTACTGCTCAGATTGATAGCGATAAATGGCAGAGCCTGACAGCCGTTTGGGGCAACTTCTAAGCAGGCATCATAGGCTTTCAGCGTGTATTCGGTCGCTTTCACCGGATCATCACGGTAGGCTTTGGTTTTGAGGGGAAACGAAGAAGGCGTGTATAGCGCACCCAGCGCGAAATAGGTATCGGCAATGGTCTCTTTGTCCTTTATTTGGGTGGCGAGACTGAGTGCTTTTTGAGCAAACAGAATGGCTGAATCCTGCCCGATCAGGTCAATAGCTGCTGTAGCACTCACTTTCCGGTAAAGCCTTAGCAAGGAATCCGGGCGTAGTTTACTTAGTTTAGCCGCACCCTGGCGCAATTGAGTCACGGCGTTTACAATCGAAACGGGTACTTTTCTGAACTCTCCATCCTGGTAAACCTCAACCTTATTATCACGACTAGTAGTCGTTTTGGTCGTTTGCCCATACATCGCTGGGGTTACATAGAGGATTAATCCACCAGCTATGGCAACCAGTTTAAAGGTCTTTAAAATGAACGTACAGCGTATCTGGCATCCTGCTGGGTTTCCAAAAAATTGTGGCGTGTTCATAGGGTAACAGAACAAAATAGCTATGTCTTCTTCATTCATAGCGTGACTGTATGGCATCGAACCTACAACATAAATCTGGCAATCTCAACAACATACCCGCCAACAACCTAAAGGAGTGGGTGAATGGTCGGGTTTGATGGGTTACGGGCTTTTGATTAATTCTGCCGCTTGTCAATCCGCTTACTCACTAACCCGCTAAAATATGCTACTCACCTATTGAAACCGACCGTTCGCGGTGGTTGGCTGGTATTGCATGGCGGGTTACACCAATTTCGGCCTATCAATAAGCGTGATTGGCTTTCCGGCTCTATCAGCACACACCTTAAAACAATCTATTTTTATTCGTTCCACTTTCCAAAACCAGACCAGGTATGAAAACCCGATTCCGCTTACTTTCCACCCTATTGTGCATCCTGCTAACGGTGGTGCTGTCGTGCAAAAAAGAAGCTGACCCAGCCCCCGTCGATACCTGCAAACTTGCGACTATTGACCGGGGTAATAATAACAAGGGTAGTTATACCTACGATGCACAGGGCCGGATTACCCAAATGGCCCGCGAGTTCGACGGCGACGGCTCCGGCACTATCGCCCGCTTTGTGTATGGATTCACCTTCGATGGCGCGGGGCTGCTGACTAAATCTACCATTACCCTCGATGGCAAAGCATACGGTACCGAAACGTACACCTACACCAATGGCCGCATCTCGAAAGTGGCCTACACCAACGCCGATGGTTCTAAAGGTGGTAATAGCATCAGCTACAATGCTGCCGGACAGATTACAACCTTTACCTACGAAACCGGCGACCCCAACAACGATGGCAAACAGTATTTTGAGTACAACACCGATGGGGTGATGACCAAACGTGGCTTTGCTGACCTTCAGGGTACTTTTTTCTTCGAGTTACGGCTGAAACCCGTTGGCAAAGTCACCTCACCAGAGCAACTGCTGGCAAAACATGGCCTGCCCTACGATGTACTGACGGGTTTTTCGTGGTCATTGGCCCAAGGGCGTGAAGGCAGTACCGACGAGGTATTTGTACAGGACGATAAAACCGGCAAATTAGCCTCCATTGGCACCGATAAAACCTCGATAGTAAAAACCAATACCAAAGGCTACCTGACCGAGATTACCTCGGTTGACGATACAAACGCATCGTCAACTCAGAAATTCACCTTAACCGATTGCAACTGACGCCGATGAAAACGACCATTCTCCTTCTTTTTTGTGCCTTGTTGGGCAATATCGCTTCGGCTCAACAGCCAACCGCTTCAGCTACGCGGGCTGTGGGTAGCCAACCTTCTATACTCCGCCTACCTACCCGTCAGGTTTATCTGCGCGGGGGCAACTCGTACCTGATTGTGCAGCGCGGGCCTGGTGGCTTGCAGATATATCGGCAGGCGGGTAAGCGTATCGTGCCGTTGCGCTGATTTTTGATGGATAGTTTATAAACTCACCACTATGTCCAGACCATATTATATCCGTTTTGCCACGCTGCTTCTGGTAGGCTGTTATCTGCTTACGCTGACAGCCGCCCACGCTCAAACCAACTGGACAACCCGCCCCAGCAATACCACAGCCAGCATAAACTTTATAGCGTATGGTAATGGGCTATTCATGGCAAATAACGGCACTACGGCTGTACTGACCTCGCCCGATGGCAGTACCTGGACAACCCGCCCCACATCGGCTACGGCCAGCTTGCGGGCGAATGTGTTTGGGGGTGGGCAGTGGGTAGCCGTAGGGTATGCGGGTACTATAGTAACCTCGCCCGATGCCCTTAGCTGGACAAATCGGGTATCGGGCGTTGGGGCATCAGAGGGGGTGGCCGGTTTAGACCTATACGGTATTGCCTACGGAGCCGGCCTTTTTGTGGTAGTTGGTCAGTATGGCTTGGTTCTGACCTCGCCCAATGGCATCAACTGGACGGTTCGGGTTGGCACCGAGGCTGATTATAGCCTTAGCCGGGTCAGCTATAGCAATGGGCTGTTTATCGCAACCGGCAGCGGTGGCATTATCCGCACCTCGCCCGATGGGATTACCTGGACAACCCGTTCATCGGGCGTTACGGACTCTTTGGTAGGCATCACCTACGGCAACGGGCAGTATGTGGTGGTGGGCAGTGATGGGGCTATCGTGACCTCACCCAATGGCCTGAACTGGACTGTCCGGGCCAATCCGGCTACAAGTGGCCCGGGCCGGGGTGTGGCTTTCGGCAATGGGGTGTATGTAGCAGTGGGCAAAGGCGGTGAGGTACTCACCTCGTTCGATGTTATTAACTGGCGAGCCCAGCCGGCCGGCACGACCAACGATCTCATCGAAGTCGCTCATAATGGCACTGTGTTCGTGGCTACGGGGGCGGCAGGCACCATCAATACCTCAGTCAATACGCCGGTTGCGCCCAAACTGCCCAACAAACAGGCCACGCAGGGCCGCCCGTTTACCTGCACCCTGCCCGCTTTTGCCGGTACCACCCTGACCTACTCGGCCAGCACCCTACCATCGGGGCTGACATTCAACGCCGGTACCCTCATTATCAGTGGTACACCCAGCATGACCGGTCTTTCGACGGTGACGATTACGGCAACCAATTTGTCGGGTGCGGCTTCGGCTTCATTTGTGCTAACGGTAAACCCTGCACCGATTCTGGCGCAGCGGGTGTTTGGAACGGGCAGTAAGGTTATTCAAGGCTATAAATTGCTGCCCTTACAAAACCACGACCAGCTATTGATTGGTGTCCAAAACGACAAAGCCTGGGTTAGCCGGTTAGATAATGAGGGAAATACCCGATGGAGCCTGGCCATAGATTTCATTGTTCGCCTGGCCGACGCGATTGAAACAACAGATGGCGGGACGCTGGTTACAGGTCAGTATATTGGGGGAGCATCGTTTCTGCGGGCTTCGCTGACCACCGGCGATGTGGTGCAAACGGGCGTACTCACGGCTACCGTTATTAATGGAATTACGCAGGTGAAGGCAGACGGAAGCGTTTTTCAGACGGCTCCTTCCGGTGCAGATTGGGATAAGCTCAACAGCATGATCGCCATGAAAATAGCCCCCAATGGGCAGATTGAGTGGTTGCGGATGTGGGGGCGGGGCATAGCCTACACGATATGCAAAGCCGACGGAGGAAATTTCTGGTTGGTAGGCGAATCGCCCGGCCCTAATGACAGTGCAGACATTCAGGGACACCACGACCCGGCCTGCTCACCGAGTTGCACGTCAACCGACATCTGGGCCGTAAAAATCAGTCCAACCGGTGCCCGGCTCGTCTCCCGTTTCTACGGAGCATCGTCGTCAGAGACTACGGCTAAACCCCTCATAAAAGGAACAGTAGATGGTGGTTTAATCATCAGTGCCTACGTGGGTGCCTTTAATTCGGATGGCGATTTTGCGGGTTATTCGTTTCCGAGTACCGGCACCACCATAGTCCTGCTGAAAACCGGGCCGGATGGCAGCATTCAATGGCTCAAATGGCTCACCGAAACGCCCGTCGGCCTTGCCCAAACAACAGATGGGGGGTACGTTGGGCTAAGCCGGGATAGTGATCGAAATGGCGATGTCCGTGTCACAAAAAGGAGTGACAGCGGCACTACGCTGTGGACGCGAACGTATGGCGGAAATTATGAGGATGTTCCTAAAGAAATAGAAGCTACTGCCGATGGCGGAGCAATTTTGGTTGCCTATACCCGCTCGACGAACGGTGATGTGTCAGGAAATCATAACACTACGGTTCTTTCCGGCGATTCGTGGGTAGTACGGGTTTCGGCTGTCGGCGATATCCTTTTTCAACGCCCATTTGGCAGCAGTCAGGACGATTTCGGCTGGTGGTCTATAATCGTTATGCCTGATGGTACATTCTCGCTACTGACCAAGATCGATGGTAGTAGTACCACGGGTGATATTTTGACGCAGGAAACTAATGGTGACTACGGCAGAGTCTGGATCGCTAACTTCTTTCTGCCCCCCGTTTGCCCCGCCAACACCAGCATCTTAGCGCAGGCTGGCAATTGGGCTGCGCCCAGTACCTGGGCGTGTGGCGGTATACCCACCGCTACCAGCATCGTGCAGATTAAGTCGGGCCATGTGGTAAACATCAGCACAGCAGTACAGGCCAAACAGGTGCAGTTGGAGAGCGGGGGGAAAGCACTGTTTTCGGCGGGTGGTAAATTGACGACTAACTAAATGGCTGCCCGGAAAAACTTGTCGGATGACGGCCTTTCTATTCATACTATATGCTTATTCATGCTCTGTATCGCTTTGGGCATATTGCCCTCTGCAAGTAGCGGCCAGATACCCCGGCTACGGCTAAGGGTGGTAACTACCGGATTAACCCGGCCTACCGATATTGCCGTGATCAATGATACTACTTTGCTGATAGCTCAAACCGATGGCAAAATTCAATTGATTCGGCGGGGTGTGATTCAGTCCACTCCCTTTTTAGACCTCAGCAGTCAGATCAATGACCCTACCTGGGAAGGCATTTTTGGCATGACACTGCACCCTGATTTTGCTCAAAATGGTTATCTCTATGTACACTACTGCCGAAAAACCGATGGAGCCTCGGTTTTTGCCCGTTTCACCCGGTCTATTGCCAACCCGGCCTATGCCGAGCTATCGTCCGAAGCAATTATTTTGGTGGTTCCCTATCAGGGTGGACATCGGTCAGGGCGAATTGGCTTCGGGCCAGACGGGTATCTGTATATCACCACTGGCGATTCATGTCCGGGTGGGCGCGGCATGATTGGCGACCCCGATAAACTGGCGCAGAACCCGCAGTTGCCCTATGGTAAACTGTTTCGGATTGACGTGAATCAGGGAATGCCCTACGTCATTCCGCCCACCAACCCCTTTGCTGACCCTGCCGATGGCATACCTGACGAACTCTATGCCCTCGGACTTCGGAATCCCTGGCGATGGAGTTTTGACCGCGAAACGGGCGATTTCTGGCTGGCCGACGTGGGGCAGGATGGCTGGGAGGAGCTAAACATCACGTTGGCAGGCACACCAGCCCCGCAAAATTATGGCTGGCCCTGTTTTGAGGGTACTCACCCCTATCATGTCGACTGTTCTGAGCAGCAAACCTATCATATGCCCCTGCTTGACTATGCTGGCTACAATGGCGGAAACAGTGCCTCTATAACAGGGGGCTTTGTCTATCGGGGCACCCGATACGCTGATTTGTGGGGTTGGTATGTTTACGCCGACTATGTACGAGGCACCTACTGGACATTAAAGCGGAACACTGATGGGTCGTTTCAGCAAATTGTACAGACCCTGCCCATAAACACCACACCTGTATCATTTGGCGAAAGCCCTGATGGCGAACTGTTCGTTGTCTCGTTGCTGAATGGTACAGTATATCAACTATCTACGGAATCCATTGCCAGCATACAGAGTGGCAGGTGGCATAATCCCCAAACCTGGAATTGTCTCTGTCTGCCCAGTGCCAACGATTCCGTCACCATCTCAACAAACCATGAGGTCGTTATTGATCAGCCCACTCAGGCTAAATCAGTACGTCTTCTGGGAAATTTACAGTTTCTAAACCCACAGAGCCAGTTAATCGTCAGCCAATAGACCCCCTCTTCGGGTAAATGAGCAAACACGTCAGTTAGCTTATTCTTCCTCAACCTCAATTCCTTCGTTGACCAAATACCGGGCAATGGTGAACGTGTGACCCTCAATGAGTTCAAATTAACGCTTTGGTTACTAATCACAATCCAGATAGTTCATTCCATCAAACTCCGCAGCGCATCGGCATACGCCTGATATAGAAACCGGCCTGGCTTATGACCATCGGGCAGGTCGCTACCATCGGGCGTAGCATCCCATAGACCTGCGTGGTGCCAGTGGTGGAGGTGATCCCAATCGGGGCGGTCGATAATGGGGTACAGGCAAATGCCCCAGAGCGGCACACCCTGCTGTTGCACCAGCCTGCACTCGTCGGCCACAAACCGAATCCAGTGAGGGCGATCCAGGCCAGGGTGGCTGGTTTCGGTAAGGGCAATAGGGTGGTGGTAGCGGTTATAGGCTTCGAGCAGCAGCGTATGCAGCGGTCGCCAGCGGGGGTCGTTGCTGGTATTTACCCAGGGCAGAAACTCGAACGTCGGCACTACCCACTGGTTGTTATAATAATAATTGAAGCCCAGAATATCCAGGTAAGCGGGCGAGCCACCCAGTTCCGGGCAAATCCGCCCGGCCAGCATATCGACCGCCTGATACTGATTGATGTGGGCTTTGGCAGCTACGGCCATTTGCTCGGCGGTGGCATCCAACGGCGGAACGACGCTGCTGAAAGACATTAACCCCGGCAGTTTACACGCCGACCCTGCCTATATCACCGTGCTGAATAACACACTGTATTTCGCGGCAACCAACAATTCGGCGGGCCGCGAACTCTGGAAAACCGACGGTACGGCGGCCGGTACAATACTGGTCAAAGACATCGACACCGGCACTCAGTTGGATGGGAGCTACGTGCTGCGGGCGCGTTCGGGATATCCGCAGTACCTTGTCAACGCAGGCGACATACTGTATTTCAACGCCGAGGAGGCCACCAACGGTGCCGAACTCTGGAAAAGCGATGGCACTGGTGCCGGTACGCTGCTCTCCGCCGATTTATATGCCGGTACCAGCACGTACTTAGGGTATCAGTATGCCAATAGCGGCTCACCGAATAATATCGTCGTGTCAACGGGCAGCTTGTATGGTAAGGCGTTTTTTGACGCTACTGGAGTCCGGTTGTGGTTTCGCATTGATGGGTCTGATGGAGCCAACATCAGTATCTCGGCCCAGTCCGGCAACTGGAATACGGCTGCTACCTGGGTGTGTGGGAGTGTGCCAACGGCTACCAGCCTTGTACAAATAAAACCGGGACATGTCGTAACTATCAACTCGGCAGTACAGGCGAAAAAAGTACTATTCGACAATGGTGGGAAAGTACTTTTTTCTGGTGGCAGACTAACCATGAGCCAATAGTCCGGCTTATAGCCGTTTGTTATTCATCGTTGCCCTAAAACGCCCTCCTAACCCTATAAAAATCTGCTGATCAGCTTAGTTCGTTTCTTCTGGTAAATCGGCAAATACATCATTAAGCGGGATAGTAAACTCACCGAGTTGGGCAATATCGGTCAGGTGGTAGTAATGCGTCTGCGTCCAGACATTGGGCTGTTCACTACGGAGTGAAACCGTTATCGAATAGTCAAATCTATCCACAAAAACGACACATTGCAGGAAGTCGATCTGGGCATATTTGGGCAACTTATGTTGCAAATCATACGTAGCCGTGGATTCAGACAGGACTTCTACCACCATAAAGGGGTTGGTAATGATGGCATTCGAGTTGAGCGCGAACGTGGGCGAACCCTTCACTACCGTCACATCAGGATTATAATACCCTTTTTTGCCGGGCGTTTTCAACACGCCCACATTGCTGCCTGCTACATAGTAGCCTTTACCTTTCGTGACAGCTTTGAGCAATGCGATCATATTGCCAACCAATAACTCGTGGATAAATGCGGCTAATCCCATGAAAATAATATGTCCGTTATGATACTCAACGCGGTAGGACGTTTCGGCCAGCAAGTCCATAAACTCCTCCCACGAAGCCTTAATCACTACGATGCTCCCGGCATCAAGCTTGGCTACCTGCGCTTCTGTCAAGGTTATCTGCTGAATTGTTTCCATACATACACCGGATTTAGGGTAAAGATACATAAAACAGGCTAACGCTGACCGGAAGAGCCATCGGGGGTGGCATCCTGCAAACCCGTATTAGCAAAACACATTTGTAAAACAGCAGGGGAGTCCGTAGAATTACCATTCTTTTCTATTATCCCTGGTTTGAAAAGTTGCTAACCGTACCTTACCATGAAACATCTTGCCCTTCTTATACTCCTTAGTATGTCTGTTTCAGGCGTATGCCAGCCGCAGTCAACAGCAAAACCACGCACCATTGTTACCACCGATGGCGAAATAGACGATGTTGACTCGTTTATCAGAATGTTGCTGTATGCCAATGAGTTTACCCTCGAAGGGCTAGTCTATAGCAGCTCGATGTGGCACTATAAAGGCGACGGCAAAGGGACACTGGTTGTGTCGGAGATGGACATGACCCGGCAACTGTATGGGAAGAAAAGCAGCCTCCGTTGGCCTGGAACCACCTGGATGAATGACCTGCTCGATGCCTACGCCAGCGTTTATCCTACCCTCAGTACCCACGCGAGGGGTTACCCAACGGCGGCTCATCTGAAAAGCATGGTTCGTGTGGGTAATATTGATTTTGAGGGCGAGATGGCTAGCGATACCGAGGGGTCAGACTTTATAAAAAGCAAACTGCTTGATAATACCACCAGTCCTATTTATTTGCAGGTGTGGGGTGGTACCAATACCATTGCCAGGGCGTTGAAGTCTATTGAAGACCAGTATAAACACACCCCAAACTGGGCGAAAGTCTATAAAAAAGTAGCCAGCAAAGCCATTATTTACGCCATACTGGATCAGGATGCTACCTATCGAAACTACATTGCCGTGAACTGGAAAGATATCCGGGTGTATTACAACGCCAAGCAGTTCTGGTGCCTGGCCTATAATTGGCAAAAGGCTGTTCCTGAACAATTGCACCCCTGGCTGGAAGGTAAATTCATGGGCGACAACATCATTAATAAGCATGGAGCATTGACCAAATTGTATTACAGCTATGGCGATAACCGGAAGCAACCCGGCGATGAGGAGCATATTCATGGTAACCCGGCTAAACTAACTAAGGCTCAATGGGGCAGTTTTCATCCCTACGATTTCATTTCGGAGGGCGACTCACCCGCTTTTTTGCAATTGATCGATGTGGGATTAGGCAGTTTGAACCAACCCCACTATGGCGGCTGGGGTGGCCGACTCACCCAGTCGAGCAGTAACCCCAACCGGTGGGAAGATGGGCAGGATGTAGTCGATTTTAATCCATATACCCAGCAACTGGATATGGCCTATCCGCAAATTCGGTGGTTAGAAGCCTTGCAACTGGACTTTGCCGCCCGCGCTGACTGGTGCATAAAGCCCTATCAGGAAGCCAACCACCCGCCAAAAATTTCGGTAAAAGCTACGCAGGTACTCGTTCATGCCGGGCAACGGGTAACGCTTACGGCCTCCGCAACCGACCCCGATAAAAATCAGGTAGCTCTTTCGTTCTGGCAATATCAGGAGATTGGCACTCTGCCCGAAAAAGTGGCTATAACCACCACCGGAAATCAGGCTATGGTTCAGATACCAGCAACTGCCAAACGGGGAGATACCCTACATGTCATTGTGGAAGGAAAAGATACGGGCATTCCTGCCCTGACCCGGTATCGACGGGTTATTCTGACTGTGCGTTAATCGGCACTGGCAACAAAAAAGCATTTGGCCAGCAGGGAGTGCCTGCTGGCCAAATGCTTTTTTGTTGAAAATTGGGGCGCAACGTTCCATCAACTAACCACCAGCAATACTGGGTAGTCAGGTGTAGAACGTGCTACGGGAGCCGACTGAGCAATCGAGTGTTAAACTTGCTCGACGGGTTGCCGTAAAAACTGAGGAATCAAGTCGGCGCGTTTAGCTGCCTGTACCCCCGTTAAATACAACGTAGTGCGGGGC
>JBBQUC010000099.1:0-10255 GCA_038212815.1 Cytophagales bacterium | reverse complement strand
TAGCTTCCGTGTGTTCGGGTCGAAGCAGAACACCCCATCGTAGTTGGTCAGTAACCAGATGCGGTGCCGGTGGTCTTCAGCCATGCTGTGCATCGACACCCGCCCGGCCCGTTCATCACGCCCAAAAACACCGACAAAGGTCTGCATCTGCCCACTGACCCGGTCATACAGGTTAATCCCCCCTCCCGTGCCAACCCAGAGCCGCCCCTGCGAATCGGCCAGCAGCGCCTGAACAAGGTTGTCGGCTAGCGACTGTGGCCCGCCCTTCCGAAACACCTGGAAACTTACCCCATCGAACCGATTCAGGCCATCCTGCGTGGCAAACCACATGAAGCCATCGTAACTGGCAATGTCGTTGATACTGCCCTGCGATAGCCCCTCGGCCTGGCCATAATGCTCAAAATCGAACGATTCGAGCGCGTCGGTTTGGGGGCGTACCGATTGGGCGGCAGTTGGTAGTGGACTGAGCCACAAAAGCAGGCATCCGCAGAGAAGGCGTATGAGCATAGTGGGTTAGAGCAGCCGGTGTTGCCGCGCTACCTGCGCCAGCTCTACGTTGGTATGCACATCGAGTTTTCGGTAGATATTCTTGCGGTGGGTTTCCACGGTTCGGGTACTGAGGCATAACTGCAGGGCAATCTGCTTGGTGCTTACCCCCTCGGCAATGAGCCGGATAATCTCCGCTTCGCGCTCGGTAAGGCCAGTCCGGTCGAGGCCATATTGGCGGGACTGGCACTGGTGCAGATACGTTGCAGGCAGGTACGTTTCCCCCGCCGATACGCAGTGCAGAGCAGCCAGCAATTCATCGTACCCCGCGCTTTTTATGCAATAGCCCGTAGCACCAGCCTGGAGTATCCGCTCGATGGAATGCGTATCATCGAGCATGGAGAGTGCCAGGATAGACAGGGTTGGGTACCTGTGCCGAACGGCTTTAGCCAACTCAAAACCGGATATATCGGGCAGGTCGATGTCTAACAGGAGTACATCAGCCGGTTGTTGTGCCAATAGGGGCAACACCTCCTGTCCCTGATGGACTACCCCCGTTACAACATACTCGGTGGCATGGCTAAGCATAAACTGAATGCCATCCGAAAATAAGCGATGGTCATCCACAATCACTACTTTTTTCATAGTGCCTGGTGATTAATCATCGAAATATAGAAATTATTATTGGTAGTCCCTCCTACTGCCCCGGCCGCAACTGCCCGCCACTAAAGAGCAACCGCCCCTGTTGGTACAGCGTTTTGCAGATACCGACTACCCCCGCGCCAATACTCACCACATGGCCGGGGGCCACTGTCACCACATCCCCCGCTGCCGGGATGCGCCCGCAACTCCACACAGTCGGATCATTCCAGTTGCCGGTTTTTACCGAAATCATCTGATTACAGCCCATTACCGTTACTATGATTAAGCTCCGGGTTGATTCGCAGGTGCCATTGCTACAGGCTATATAGTAGTTGGTGGTATTTGTCAGGGCAGGCGTAGTGAAAGTCTGTCCCGTAAACAGTACCGAGCCACTCGTTGCCTGATCGTACCATTTATAGCTGGAACAGCCCGTGGCCGTAAGCGAGGCCGTAGCTCCTGAGGTAATGGTGACGTTAGCCGCCGTGGGTGCTGCTACAGTGGCTGCCGTTATGCTACTGGTAGTGGTGGCCGTACACCCATTGGCCCCTGTGGCGGTGACTGAGTAAGCCCCCGCAACACTCACTACAATACTAGCCGTGGTGGCCCCCGTTGACCACCGCAAGGTTGTGGCCGACGAAGTGGCTGTGAGGGTTAGGGAGGTCACACTACAGGTCAGGGTGCCACTGGTGGGGGAAATACTCAGAGAGGGAGCCACCGTATCGGATATAACCGTGGTGGTGGCAGTGGCCGTACACCCATTGGCTCCTGTTGCAGTCAGGGAGTAAGTCCCCGCAACACTCACTACGATGCTGGGCGTGGTGGCTCCGGTATTCCACCGTAAAGCTGTAGCTGATGAGGTGGCGGTGAGGGTGAGGGAGGTTACACTACAGGTCAGGGTGCCACTGGTGGGAGCCATACTTAGGGAGGGAGACACCGTATCGGATAGGACCGTAGTGGTGGCTATGGCTGTACACCCGTTAGGCCCTGTAGCGGTGACGGAGTAAGCCCCCGCAACACCCATTACAATACTGGGCGTGGTAGCCCCCGTTGACCAGCGCAGGGCAGTAACCGAGGAGGTGGCTGTCAGGGTTAAGGAAGTCACACTACAGGTCAGTGTTCCACTGGTGGGCGTTACACTCAGCGTCGGGGCTACAGTGTTACTATTGACACTTGTCGTGGCGATGGCCGTGCAGCCATAAGGAGCCGTAACGGTGACCGAATACGAGCCGGGCTGGTTGACTACTACGGCACTGGTACTGCCTGGTATGGTTCCCTGTGGGCCTTTGTACGTAAAGGTATAGTCACTAATTGGCAGTACACCTCCTGTTGTCAGGGTGGTGCTCAGCACGGCGCAGCTAAGCGGATTGCTTGCCGTGAGGGTAAGGGCTGAGTAGTACGATTCAGGTTGGGCAAGTAGCTGTACTTCGGCATTACTCAGGGCGCGGTTGTAAATCCGCACCTCATCAACAGCCCCCTGAAAATAACGCGGGTATGAACCTCCAGGTGCTCCCGACCCGATATTAAAGGATGTGGGCGGGTTGGGCGCATGTGTTGCCGTTTGGCTCGTGAGTACCCCATTTACCAAAAACCGGGTAACTCC
Source organism: Cytophagales bacterium (assembly GCA_038212815.1). GTDB lineage: Bacteria > Bacteroidota > Bacteroidia > Cytophagales > Spirosomataceae > JBBQUC01. The sequence goes on along the minus strand of JBBQUC010000099.1, from coordinate 7,527 downwards.
ATTCTCCCGAATCATGGTGAGGTGATACCATTGGTTGGGCTGCGAAAAAGAGTAGCCCGATTCAAAAACAGCCACGTAGCCAAACAACCCCATAAACTTATTGCCTGCTGTTTCATTCGAGCTGGCTACGGCTATTCCGAACCCATTGCCGTAGCCACTACTTCCTCCATTATCGAAACCAACGTTAACGATAAGACCAAGCTGGTTTAGGGTAGCCAGGCTTGCCCAGGCACTTACTGTCCAGTTATCGGTGACATTGGTGAGGCCGACAGGTGGCCCGGCAAACTGAATGGTAGCCGACCCATTGAACGCATAGGCTCTGTTAGGATTCCCGAATCGGTCGGTGGTAAGGGTGGCTCCGGTCACCGTCCCGTTTAGGTTGCCAACGGCATCGCTGGCGTTGCCATTGAAGGGATAATACGCCACCAAACCGGCAGTTGGGGCAGAGGAGATGCCATAGACAACGGTGGTGCTGGTTGTGGCAGTTTCTCCATTGGGTGCCGTGACCGTTACCGAATAAATACCGGGTGTTGCCACAGGAATGCTGTTTGTGGTCGCGCCCGTACTCCAGCGAATGGCAGTAACCGACGCGGCAGCCGTCAGCGTTAGTGAGGGGTTCGAGCAGGTTAATATGCCGTTGCGAGGTGTAATGGTTACGGGGCCAACGCCCGTACTGCTGACAACTACGATGGTTGCACTGCGACAACCCGACGCAGTGAGGGCCGTAACGGAGTATGTACCTGCTATATCGACAACGGCGGTACCGGCAGTAGCGTTCTGACTCACAATGCCTGCCGCTGATGACCCCGGCCCGGAAAAGGTGTAGCTGGTGGCACCCGACGCGGTTAAGGTTACGCTGGTTTGGGCAGCGGTCAGAACACCGCTGGCCGTTAGGGTAATCGAAGGGGGCACTCCCCGATTGGTGAATGCCACGTTGCCGACGGTGGTGCCGTTATATTGCCCTGCCGTGGCGGCTGCACTATTGGTGACCGCAATGCCCGGCCCGAACCCCAGATGGTTTAGGGGATAATAGTATTTCAGGTTCGGTTCATTGCCGATCAGCGCAACATTGCGGAGGGCTATCACTTCCTCCATAGTAAACTGACGGGTCCAGATGGCTACCTCGTCTAACGCGCCGTCGTAGGTGCGGTTGGCAGGGAGGTTTCCGCCCAGAATCAGATTATTAAAGAGGGTTGTCCCAGAACTACCCAAAAATTGCCCGTAGAGCTTCCCGTCAATATAGAACCGAACATTCCGATAGTCGTAGTAACTATGGTTGATGTCCCACGTAATAACCACGTGCTGCCAGGTAGATGAAAACGGACTGTCTGAATAGATGTAATTACCAAATCCAGTACTGACACCAAGACTGCCGCTGCTATTGAACAAAAATTGAAGGTCAGAACTGGTTGCCAGCACTGCTTTTTCGCCTGTAAACGAGTTGGGTTTCATCCAGAACGAGATACTGCCCTCGCCTGAATTTGCCCCCAAATCGCCCATGTTGATGGTGCTGCCTCCGCTTAGGTTGGCAACCTGCCCAAAGCAACTACTCTCCACGCATGACCCCACGGTTATGGATAAAGACCGTGCCACCGAACTGCCCGCCGGGTTACTGGCAACTACGCTCAACTCACCCGATGTGGCATTGGGGCCAAACGATACGATAGCGGTGTTAGCAATGGCTTTGATGACGACATTCGTACCTGTATAACTCCAGGAAAACACGGCATTCGCAACGGCGGGTATGGTATAGGTCACCTGAGATTCCCGGCAAACGTTTGTCTGACTGGCGGTGATACTACCCGGTTGAGCCGGTTCCGGGCAAATGCTCTGGAAGGAGGCCGCTCCCTGTGTGGTACCGTTGCCAGCGGCTCCGGTGGCCGTTGCAAAATTCTGAACCACCAGCCCCGCTCCCGACCCTGTTCGGTTCATGGTATAGTACGCCATCAGGTCGTCTTCGGCCCCGGTAATTGGCCCGCCCATATATTGCCGGATTTCGCTCGTCGTGCGGGCAAAATTCCAGATACGCACCTCGTCAATCAAGCCTTTAAAGGCTCCACTCCCACCACCATCAACCCCGATGTATATACCCGTGCCATTTACAATGCTGAATGGGATGCCAACTGCGTCATAGACGTTGAGGCCGTTTTTATGGATAATAACCCGACCGGTAGTGCGGTCATAGGAAACGGCCAGGTGCGTCCACTGCATGGGGGGAATCTGAACCGGCGTAGAATAGGTTTGGAATGTATTATTGCCCCCTGCGCGGCCACCCATAAACACAACACCATCGCGGATGCCAAACGCTATGCCATTTGAGCCTCCGTACATACTCATGATTACGCGTTCGCTACTAACAGTATAGGGGAATAGCCAGGTCTCCATGGTAAAATCAGCTTCGAGGTCGGCGATGCCTCCTACCGAGATGTAATTGCTCTCCTGTACTTGTATAGCGTTACTGAAACAAACCGGCCCCGTTACATATACCTCGCCCGACGGTATGCCTGCCGGACATACTGTATTCCGTAAGTTGGCGATCTGATAACTGGTAGTCGTTGTGATACCCGTTTTCTGGATACTAAATGGCGATTGTGTAGCGGTATAGCTGCTGCCGTCTGTCAGGGTAAATGACCAGGGTGAGGCTCCCGTCAGGGCAACCTGTAAGGCCAGTTTGCCGCCGGGCGGAAAGTTGACGGGTGAGGCAGCCGATAGCACCGCCATGGGCGTGGTGGGGTTGATATACAGGAAAAATTTGCGGGCCGGGCCAGCACCGCAACCGTTGCGCGGCACACAATACAGCGTATCGGTGGTAGCAGCATCGGTCACGTTCAGCGAAATGGCGGTGCCGGTTGTAGTATTGAGCGTGACTCCGCGCCCGCGATACACCCAGCGGTAGGTTTGCCCCGCAACCCCCGACACGCTGAACGGTACATTCTGCTGTCCCCGGCAAAGCGTCTGGCTGGTGGCTAAGGCAGTAGCGGGCTGGGCAGGCAGACAAACGCCATTTCGGGTATCGAGTTTAAGGAGTAACAAGCCGTTGCTATTGCCAGTAGGCGTATTGGCGGGCAACTCAATATCAGGGCCGAACTTATAGGAAATTCCAATCTGACCCGTTATAACAATCCGCGTTCCCCGCACGGCCAAATTATTTAGTCCTAAACCCTGCTCATAGCTTACTACTTTTAACGGCCCCGTCAGCCACTCCACAGTTTTATCCGGCTTGATTTTAGCAATGAACACATCCGTCGTGATCGACTTGCCACCCATCGTATAATTGGAACCCTCGTGCCTACCCATCAGAAATACATTGCTGCCATCGGTCTGTAAATCGTTGATATCACCGTAACCGAAATTGGTATTACCTACCAGCGACCAGATTTCCGTGCCGTTGACATCATATTTAAACAGGCCATTATAGAATTGCCCGAACGTCAGGGTGGTGGTTTGCCCGGCAAACGTGAATTGGGCCGATGCGTACAGGTTACTGGTAAAAACCAGGTTGATGCCGACATAAATATTATCCTGAGCATCAATGGTAATGCCCTTCAACGAGCCTTGTCTCGTCCCCTGGTCAAACTGGCGCATCCAGCCGAGGGTAGGTGTGTCTGTGTTGATATTGTTGATGCGGCACACAAACTGAGTCATAATGTCGTAACTCTGTTTGAATGCCCAGCCCGCCACAATCAGGCTGTTGCCACCATTCACGAGTTTAATATCCGTGAAGCCATCCACTCCGCCCGGCAACCCGCCGTTCGTTTGAAACCAGCCACCACTCAATATCCAGCGTTTCTGGTCGAGGTAGGTATCTGTGTCAGCTTCGGTGGTGCTAATTTGCGCCCCAAACAGGCGGGGCCCATTGAAGCTCTGGTTTCCAGGCTCTTCCTGGTCGAACGCGAAGATATGGGTGCTGTTTATCGCAAGCAGCCCCGTGGACGCAACGTTGATAAACGGGTCGGGGTTGCTGGTATTCTTAATCCAGAGTAAAGTGCCGGTAGCGGGATCAATTTTCATGATGTATTTACCCGCCCCATGAATTGTTGGTATGCTCGTTCCATCGTACTTGAAACTGCCACCCGTGCCGCTCGGCGACTGAGCCAGCAGATACAAATGTCCTGATGGAGCCATCATCATTTTTACGGCACCATCGCCGTTGGCAGCCCGCCCAAACGTTTTGGCCCAGAGCAACACACCCGTCGAATCAAGTTTCATCACGAACGCATCGGCTGCGTCGGGTCGGTGCTGCGCCTTTATCCAGGTGGTTATGCCATTATGGGTGTAATTAAATGAGTTCGTTACCGACCCGGTCATATATACATTGCCCGCAGCATCGCGGATAACCAACTCACCACTCGCATTGGAAACACGGTCGCTAACTTCGTCGGGGCTTCGCGACGAGGTTTTGCCCCATTCATACTGGCCTGGCACAACGTGGATAAAGGTACTGCCCCGGCTCAGGCTGGCGCAGCCATTGGTGCCGGTGCAGTTGGCGTAATAGCGACTGTTTTCGTACAGCACTGGCGTGGTATAAGTGGCCCTGCTGGTATCTAATAAACTGCTGCCCGTTGGCCCGGCATACCAGTTTACTTTACCCGCGCAGCCCGTAGCCGTTATCGTTGCCAATTGCCCGGCATTAATAATGGTGGTGCTGAGAACGGGTGCCGGTGCTGCTGCAATCACCGTAAAATTGGTACTACGAGTGGGGCCGGTGCCGCTGGCATTCACCCCCCCTACACTGATGGTGTACACCCCCGCAGCGGATAATGCCCCCGCTCCGGAACCGATGTTTAGCGTGGCACTGGTGGTGGTGCTGCTAATGACCCCTGACGAATTGCCCGGATACCCAGGCGAGATTGTCCAGGTGTAGGAGGTGGCTGCCGATACCGCTGAGATAGCAAATACAACCCCGGTTGTGCCCTCACAAACAGGCCCTTGCGGAGTCTGAACAAACGGAGTCGGGCGGGGTGGCACCTGCCCGTAGCTATACGTTGTCAGGAGCATAAACAGCCCCAAAATTCCCAGGCGGACGGTAGTGTGGATAGCGGTTTTCATTTGTTGGCCTGGCAGGGGTTATATAATTCGGCTGATTTGCAGTTCAGGTTGCACATCAGTGAAGTTCGGAATGTCGCCTATCAGTTCAGGGCCGTGGGTGGCGAGAGCAGTTTGTAATTCCTCCAGGGTGTTGAATCTGATTCGGCCAATCACAGCGTAGGCAGGTGGGCTGTCGGGCGCACCACCCACCAGACCTTCTTCAAGGTCGATGCCAATGGCCCCCACTGGGGTGAGCCGCGCCCGCGTGAGGGGTACATGCTGGTTGAGGTAATAATCCATATCGAACCGGCTGGTGTCGGTTTTGGGGTAAAGAACAGTTAGGGCAATCATGGTTTGATTGGTTTAGTGGTTAATGTGATAAGTATGTTTAGTGTTAGTTCGGCGCAATGTTGTTATTGAGCCGGAAGAAGTTTGTGGGGTCGTATTTGGTCTTCAGCGCAGCGAGCCGCTCGTAGTTTGGCCCATAAGCGGCTCTAACCCGCGTAGCTTCGTCTTCGCCCCCCAGGTGGTTCACATACACGCCTTTGGTAAACGGCTCCACCTGCTTCCAGAAGGTACGGCCCCACTCAATGTGGGTCTGACTTTCAGCCGGATCTATCCACTGCGCGATAATATCGAAGTCCCACTGATCCTCCCGTAATCCGAAAGCCATCTTTTTTGGGTCAACACGGGCAGCAGCCCCTTTAATATGAAAAAACAGTGCAAAGGAGTAGGGCGATGTTTGCCGGGCTATCTGATCCAGTATAATGTCAATTAAGGCATCGTCGATGTCGGGCAGGTTGCCTGATTTCCAGTAGCGGGACATACCATGTGGTGTCGGGGCATCGAACATGGATTGGTGCTGGGTGTAAGGCACTTCGGCAATTAAATCGACCAGTGGCGTACCGAAGGTTCGTAAAGGTTTCAGGTACTGCTCGCCCTCCGAAAGCTGACCAAACCAGCCAGCAATGAGTGCCACAACGGGCAATCCGTCGGGGGTATTCATAAACCCGGCAAAGACCATCAGTTCATCAGGTGTGCTGCGGGAGAAGGTACGGTAAAAGCGGAGTACTTCTTTAGCCTGATCCATCGGGTAAAGCACCATGCCACCCAATATGGTTGGCCCAACGGGGTGAAGCTGGTAGGTAAATGAGGTGACGATACCAAAGTTGCCACCCCCACCCCGAATGGCCCAGAACAGGTCTTCGTTCTCGGTTTCGCTGGCTGTTAGTAACTCGCCATCGGCCGTTACAATGTCAACGGAGAGCAGGTTGTCGCAGGCCAGGCCATGCTTGCCCATCAGCCAGCCTAACCCTCCCCCCAGCGTCAGGCCCGCAATGCCCGTGTGCGAGACAGTGCCACCGGTAGTAGCCAGCCCATGCTGTTGGGTAGCCGCGTCCAGTTCACTCCAGAGCACACCCGCTTCGGCCTGGGCGGTTCGATTGTCAGCATCGACGCTGATGGCTTTCATGGGCGATAGGTCAATCATCAGCCCATCGGCGCAAACGGCATTGCCGGCCACGTTATGCCCACCCCCGCGCACCGATACCAACAGGTTGTACGTCCGGGCGAATTTAACCGCGCTGACCACGTCGGCACTGTTGGTACAGCGGGCAATCAGGGCGGGGCATTTATCAATCATGCCATTCCAAACCGCACGGGCCTGGTGGTAGCCCTCGTCGCCGGAGCGGAGAAGTGTACCGTTGAAGGTTGCCTTCAAATCGGCAATGGCTTCCGGGGTAAGGGAATCTGTGGCGGAGGTAAGTGCTTGTGTCATTTGTACTCTATTTTGGTATGGTGGAAATTAGTAAACATCCATTGGCCCGTCGAACCGTTTCCGTCAAGCCAGCGCAGCGTGTAGGTGAAGGCATCGGTGTAGGGGCCAAGTTTTTTACCATCCATCAAGACGGCTTCCAGGGTGCTGAGACCCGTCACAACGGCCAAATCGCCCACTTGCTGGATTTTCACATTGGTGAGATCAGCATGGTGGCTTTTCTGGTTTTTGAGTAGGCCCATCAGCCAGTCTTTATTCTGTAGTGAACCGTCGTTTCCGGCAATGAATGTCATATCCGGCGTGGTGCGAGCCTGGAAAAACGCCTTGACATCGGTATTGCGGGCTTGCAGCATGGCTGACCATTCGTCGGCCAGTTTGGTTTGGGCCATTGCCCCCGCGCTCATCAGCAGCAGGGCGAGGGTAAAGAGGTTGGTTTTCATGCGAGTTGGTTTTATAAACAACTTTCTGATTACGAGACAATTGCATATTAAATATTTCATAAAGCAGGGCTTGATGACACGGCAACCAGTTTCCACACGCCGTTTGCTTTCTCCAGATAGCGGGCATTGTTCGACTGGCTTTTCTTCGTGCCGTTCACAGCATCGGTAATAAACGTAGCCCAGGCCGATGTCCCATTGACCCGAATCAGGTAGTCGTGGTTTTTGTAAACTGCCTTATCTATGTCGGGAGACCGGCTTAGAACCTGCCGTATTCCCTTGGCGATG
>JBBQUC010000098.1:0-10289 GCA_038212815.1 Cytophagales bacterium | reverse complement strand
GTCTGATGCTGATTGGTATGTACCCCAACAGCTCGCGGATGTACTACTACGCCGTGCCGGTATCATGAGTAAAGCCCATAAAAAAAGCCCGCTACTTGCGGGCTTTTTTTATGGGCTTTACTCATTTATTCAAAATAATTGGGCACCTGATGCCCGCTTTCGGCCAGCAACTGATCACGCTGAAAGAGGGCAACATCTGCTTGTACCATGTCTTCAACCAGGGCTTTCAGGTCGTATTTGGGTTGCCAGTTCAGTTTGGTCATGGCTTTGGTAGGGTCGCCCAGCAGTAAATCCACCTCGGTAGGCCGGAAATACCGCTCGTCGATAGCCACCACTTCTTTACCCACTTCTACCGGAAAATCGGGGTTAGACGCACTGACCACCACAGCTTTCTCTGCCGAACCGGTACCCGTAAAGGCCAGTTCAACCCCAATCTCGCCAAAGGCCATCCGCACAAAATCGCGGATACTAGTGGTAATCCCCGTCGCAATTACAAAGTCTTCGGGGGTTTCCTGCTGCAAAATCAGGTACATGGCCTCCACATAATCTTTGGCATGGCCCCAATCGCGGAGGGAGTCCATATTGCCCAGATAGACCTTATCTTGCAAACCCAGGCCAATGCGGGCCACGGCGCGGGTAATTTTGCGGGTCACAAACGTCTCTCCGCGCAGGGGCGACTCGTGGTTGAACAGAATACCGTTGCAGGCATACATGCCATAAGCCTCGCGGTAGTTGACCGTAATCCAGTAGCCATAGAGTTTGGCCACGGCATAGGGCGAGCGCGGATAAAACGGCGTGGTTTCTGATTGAGCGTGGCCCTGCACCCCGCCGTATAACTCGGAGGTAGAAGCCTGATAGATGCGGGTTTTGTGGGTCAACCCCAGCAACCGTACAGCCTCCAGAATCCGTAGTGTACCAATGCCATCGACCTGCGCCGTATATTCCGGTTCGTCGAAGCTTACCCGCACGTGCGACATGGCACCGAGGTTATAAATCTCGTCAGGCTGCACTTCCTGAATCAACCGGATAATATTGGTCGAGTCGGAAAGGTCGCCGTAGTGGAGTTTGAACCGAATATTTTTTTCGTGCGGGTCTTCGTAAATATGGTCGATCCGCTGGGTATTAAACATCGAACTCCGGCGTTTCACACCGTGTACTTCATATCCTTTTGCTAAGAGCAATTCGGCCAGATAGGCTCCGTCCTGACCGGTAATCCCGGTAATTAAGGCTTTTTTCATTGATTATAGGCAGCTTAGAGAATAAACTGACAGAGCAAAGGTACGGTAAAACTGCTTGCTAAAGTCCAATTTCCCGGCCCGCGCCTTTATCCAGTCCATTAATTTAGCCAGCGGTTGGCTGGCTACTCCCCATTTTTGATTTCTAGTTACCTTTGCTGTATGATAACCAAACCATTCATAGTTGGGATTACGGGGGGCAGCGCGTCGGGCAAGACTTCCTTTCTACGGGGTTTGCTCAGTGCCTTTCAGCCCAGCGATATTTGCCTCATCTCGCAGGATAACTACTACCGCAAGATGGAGGAGATTACCGTAGATGACCAGGGAATTCATAATTTCGACATGCCCGAGACCATCGATCACCATACCTACGCCAATCATATCCACGACCTGCGCGAGGGCCGTGTGGTGCATCAACTTGAATATACCTTCAACAGGCCTGATATAGTACCGAGTATGCTGACGTTCACCCCTGCACCCATTATCGTGGTCGAGGGAATTTTTGTGTTTCACTTCCGCGAAATTGCCGATCAGATGGATTTGAAGGTGTTTATTGATGCCAAAAATAGCATTAAACTCGAACGGCGGGTTAAGCGTGATGCTGAAGAGCGCGGCTATGACCTCGATGATGTGATGTACCGCTGGAAATTCCATGTGAAGCCCACCTACCAGCAATTCATTAAACCCTACAAAGCCGAAGCCGACCTGGTGATTCCCAACAACGTGCATTACCAAAAAGGTCTGGACGTGCTGATTGGCTTTTTAAAGACAAAAGTATAAGTATCCTGTCTAATTGACGACAAACCGGACTTCAGTCCGGCATACCTACTTAAAACTGCTTCAGGTAGCTGATTTTGGCAATCAGGTGGTTTTCAGTGTCGATGCGTTGGGGGGAGGGATTAAATCCCTGGCGATTATACACCACATAAATGTACGAGAGCGGTTTGTACTCCCACGATAACCGGATGTTGTAGTTGTTAGCGTTATTCTCAGCGTTTTTCTGATAAAAACCAATAAGTTGCAGGCGCGGGTTTACGGCAAAGCGGCCTTCAATGCTGTATAAATCAACCGTGGTAGTAGTTTTCTGATCGCCAACCTCAATAAATTGGTTTCGGTTGAACCTGCCCGAAATGGATACGTGCGGAATGGGTGCAAATTGCAGCGTCCAGTCGCCGGAGTTTAGCTTGCCATCAAAGTAGCTGCCCCAGTAATAGATAACCTGAAGGTTAAGCATTCGGGAGGGGTCGGTACTGGCGTAAATCTGGTGCCTCAGGTAATTGTATTCGCCCGGCTTGATGCGCACGCCTAACGGCTCGAAGGGGTCAGTCAGGCGTTGAAAAGTCGGGTTCAGGCTGTAGCCAAAATAAGCCCCGCTTTGCAGGTTCAACCAGAGGGGGTAAATTGTCCAGACCCGTTCAATGAGCTTGCCGGTCGAAATCTGGTGGTAAAACTCCGGGAAAACGCTGGGTTCCCAAGCCCGCAACCAGTGTTTAAACGGCAACCGCTTGCCCCGATACCAGTAAAAAATACCAGGCGTAGTACCCACCACATCATTCCGCGATACAAACCCCAACTCTGGGTTATACCCTTTGGTTACAACCGACTGCGTCCACCAGACCTTGAACTGATTGTTGACGTAGAAGTACTGGGCATAGCCCGAAAACCCCTGTTGGCCCGTATGGGTGGATATGGAGTGTGAGAGCAGCGTGTTGAGCGAGTGCGACTCGGCTAGCCGAACAAACCCATCGACGGTGCTAACGATGTTTGAGCCGGTGGGTTGGTTTTTAATCGTTATCAGCCCACCAATCCGATTTTGTTGCCCAAAATTTTCGGAGAACCTCCCCACAAAGAAATTGGTTTCAGGCGAGCTGTCATTTCCCCGCTGCCGCATCAGAATAGCCCCAATGTTGCGTTTATCGGAGCGAGATACAAACCGTGCCCCCACCTCTATCGGGATGGGTTTGCCCGTATCATCGAGGCCAATTCGGCGGCTGAAGAACGGCTGTATGCGCATGTTGCCGCCCGAATCGTCGAGGTTTTTGCTGATACCGACGCCAAAAAGTGAGGCATTTTCGAGAAAAAACTGCCGCCGTTCGGGGAAAAACACCGAAAACCGACTTACATTATTCACCTGCCGGTCGGCATCGGCCTGGGCAAAATCGGTGTTGGTAGTGAGGTCAAGTACGGTATTGGGGTTGATGGCCCACTTGATCTCGCCCCCTAGTTTAACCGAAGTTTCCCGCGCATCGGAGCCGGGCAGATTGCTGCTATACTGATCGAAGGAGGTCAGAAAATAGGGCTGAACCCGAACGTTAGCTCTCGGCGGTGGGGGCTGTAGGTTGGTTAAACGGCCTGCATAGTCCATCCTGAACGAACTAAAGGAGCGGGGATACGGCGAAAAAGCGGATATTTCATTCGTCAGCCGCCGATTCCTCGACAGGTTAAACCCCCAGGTTTGTACCGAATCGGCCGTTTTGGGGTAGCGCAGGGTTTGCCAGGGAATAGCCATTTCGGCCACCCATCCCGAATCGGTACGAGCGGTGCGCACCCGCCAAAGGGCATCCCAGTCAATATCGTAATACAGATCATCGAACGACAGAAAATCGCGCTGTACGCCGTAGGCATTGGTAGCCAGCACAATGGCATTGCGCTGGTCATTGAACCCATCGAATGACAGGGCGACCAGATCGTGTTGCAGGTAGCTGAAATCTCGTTTAAAATCGGTGGCCCGAATCGCTTTTTTCCCCAGTGAATCGCGCGAAAAAATCCCGAAGTAAAGAAACTGTTTGTTATACAGCACCTTCACCTGGGTGTTGTGGTTGGGAGCCTTGCCCTGAAACGGTTCTATCTGAGTGAAGGCCGGCGAGGGGGTGGCCCGCTGCCACTCTGCGTCGTTCATCAACCCATCGACTCGCAACGACGACGAGATTTTTACGGCCCTGATCTCGCGTTTTATCGAGTCCGGCTTAAATACCTCCGCATCTTGAGCAACAGCGAGTTGAGTACTACAAAGCAGCAGAATATATATCGGCTTCATTCCCTAAACCGGTTTATTAGGCAGCCCTTCTGCGTTATTGATTATGAATGAGTCGGCATCCAGATAGGCAGGGAATTTAGTTCTGAACGTCTGTAAATCATCCAGCGACAGGGTTTGCTGGATAATCTGCTCCTCAGCCCCCGCCCGCAACAACACCTCTCCATTGTAGTCGATCAAAGCGGTATCGCCGACATAATTGGCTCCGGTGCCATCTTGCCCCACGCGGTTTACCCCAGCCACATAACTCAGGTTTTCAATAGCGCGGGCCTGGAGCAGGGTGTTCCAGGGTTGCCGACGCGGAGCAGGCCAGTTAGCTACGTACAGCAGCAGGTCGTATTGCAGGGGGGTATTGCGGCTCCAGACCGGAAACCGCAGATCGTAGCAGATGAGCGGGCAAATGCGCCAGCCCTTCCAGACTTTAATGATGCGCCGGTTGCCACCCATATAAATTTGATCCTCGCCCGCCATCCGAAACAGGTGGCGTTTATCGTAGTAGGCGAACTGCCCATCAGGTTGCATCCAAACAAGCCGGTTATAATAGGCTCCGCCTTCCTGCACAATGTAGCTGCCGGTTACTACTGCCCCGGTCTGGGCGGCCATCTGTTTCAGCCACCGAAAGGTGGTCAGGCCCATCGGTTCGGCCAGGGTAGGGGCTTCCATACTAAACCCCGTGGTGAACATTTCGGGCAGCACAATGAGGTCGGTGGGTTGGGGCAGGGTAAAGAGTTTCTCTTCCAGCATGGCGCGGTTGGCAACCGGGTCATGCCAGTATAGGTTGGTCTGAATGAGCGTCAGGCGAAGCATAGGGGGTTATTTGGGGAACCGCATCCGGTAATCGACATCAACTTTGCCTTTAGTAATATCGGCTAGTTTTTTCTTGATAAGCTGCCGTTTCAGCGGGCTAAGGTAGTCGGTAAAGAGTTTGCCCTCCAGGTGGTCGTACTCATGCTGGATAATCCGGGCCGCCATACCACTATACTCTTCTTCATACTCCTTCCAGTTGATATCGTAATAATGAATACGGATGGTTTCGGGCCGGTATACGTCGGCTCGGATGCCGGGTATGCTGAGGCACCCTTCTTCAAACGCCCACTCGTCGCCATCATCTTCCACAATTTCGGGGTTGACAAACACCTTCTTGAAGGTATCGAGAATAGGATCCTTATCAGCTTCTTCCTCATCGTCGTTCAGGGTAGTGCCATCGACCACAAACATGCGCACACTATGCCCAACCTGTGGGGCCGCTAGCCCAATGCCCGCCGACGCATACATGGTATCGAAAAGGTCGGCACTAAATTTCTTGATGTCGAAGTCGGTTGGGGTAATGTCTTTAGCCCGTTTCCGCAGTACCGGATCGCCGTAGGCAACAATAGAGAGAATCATGCGCGCTGCTGTTCCATGAATGACTGTAAAATAATGGTGGCACTCACCTTGTCGATGGTGCCTTTGTTCCGCCGGTCTTTTTTGCTGGTGCCACCCGCAATCATGGCCTGTAGAGCCATGCGCGAGGTAAATCGCTCGTCGTGGCGATGCACCGGAACGCCCGGAAAAGCCGTTTCCAGTTGGCGGATAAACCGCTTCACCAGGGGCGTATTGTTCGTATCGGTTCCATCTAAACGCGTAGGCCAGCCTACCACAAACGCTTCGACCGGCTCAGTAGCTGCGTACTGCTTCAGATACACCAACAATTGATGCGTAGGTACGGCAGCCAGGGCCGTGGCAATAAGTTGCAGCGGGTCTGTTACGGCAAGACCTGTCCGTTTGGCTCCGTAATCAATGGCAACTAGTCTGGGCATAACCCCACAAAGGTACAAAAACAAGGTGGGTTTGTGGTTTGTGGCTGGTAGTTTGTAGTTTTAAGCACTTAACACAAACCCCAACTGCACCCCTCATGCCCAAACCCAATTTTTGTCCGCAATGTGCCAGTCCGCTCACCAGTGGGTTTGCCGGGGGCCGCCAACGGCTGGTCTGCGCCAATGCCTGCGGGTATGTCTCATGGAATAATCCGCTGCCCGTGGTGGGGGCTATTGTGGAGTACGATAACGACACGGTGATACTGATTCAGAACAAAGGTTGGCCTGCCGACTGGTTTGGGGTGGTAACGGGGTTTCTGGAAAAGGGCGAAGAGCCAGCCGCTGCCGCTCTGCGCGAGGTAGAAGAAGAACTGGGTCTGAAAGCCGAACTGGTCGAATCGCTGGGGGTGTATTCGTTTTTCCAACGCAATGAACTCATTCTGGCCTACCATGTACGGGCCACCGGCGAGATAAGTATGGACGAAGAAGAACTACAGGCCTATAAAATTGTCTCCATTGCCGACCTCAAGCCCTGGCCTTTCGGCACTGGTCCCGCCGTGCACGACTGGTTAGCAAAACGGAGAAATGAGGATTAGTAAGCCCGTAAATGATAGCCTTAGAACGGGCTAAAGCCGACCCGTCGGATAGTCTACGTTACGTAACCACTCGTTTTCTTTTTCGCGCATTCGGGCTTGTTCGTCGGGAGTTTTGTCGCCATAACCGCAGAGGTGCAGCAGGCCGTGCGCTAACACCCGATGCATCTCTACAAGTACATCTTGCCCAAACTGGGCCGCATTATCGGCTACCCGCTCGACGCTGATAAAAATATCGCCTTCGATGGGGCCACCCGGCTCTGCCGTATCGAAGGTGATGATGTCGGTATAATAGTCATGCTCCAGGTGTTCACGGTTCACCCGGAGCAGGTACTCATCCGAACAGAAAATATAGTTCAGGTCGCCTACAGTTTTACCTTCCAGCGTAGCCTGTGTTTTCAGCCACTGCCGAACGGCTTGCTTTTGCGGAAGCTTGTAGGGAACATCTTCGTTAAAAAACCGAATCATAGCGCAAAAGTATTCATCCTCTCGCATACCAGCGGCTCCGCAACCCGGCTAATTTATCGCCCTGACCGACAAAAGCCGTAAACAACCCACCGGGCAAAAAATATTGACGGGCTACTTGCAGCACGTCGTAGGTGTCGTCAATGGGTTTGCCGCTGTTCGGAGCTATATCGGGTGATACGCTCAATAGATTACTGGCCTGCCGGATAGCGTAGCTCAGTACCTCCCCTGTTACGGGCAAACCCCGCTCATACATGGTGAGCAAACACCCTTCAATGCGCTTTTGATAGGCTATGCGTCGGGTTTCATCATCCTCGTCGGGGGAGGTGGGCTGGCGCAGTAAATACTCATTGAGCAGCACGGGCGTATCGGCATATTCAGGAAACCAGTTAAACAGATTCTCTAACCACTGGCGGGGCAGTTTATCCGTGCGCCCTACCCGCATCAGTATGATTGACCCAATCAGGGCACCCATCGGGTTATTGACCTTTCCACGTACTAATTGATTCAGGGTGTTGACATCCAAATCTTCAGCCGCTTTAAACGCCCCAAATTCCTCATATTTTTCCCATAACCGGGCGGCATCACTGAGCAGATAATCGCTCTCAGTCGAAAGCCCTCCCTGCAAACCGTCAATAGTGAATGTAGCAGTGTGATGATCGGTAATGGAAAATTCGACCATGAAGTGAGCATTGAGCATACTGTGGATAAAAAATGGCAGCACCACGCCATACTCCGTTTGTGTGTCTGATAGCGCAAGCCAGTAAATACCCGGATCAACATCAGGCATGGTAAACTTAACTTTATAGGCCATAAGATCGGGAGTGCGCTCTACTTTCTGCACCTGCACCGATTGGGCAAGGGGCTGTTCGGCCAGATTCTGACGGTTCAGTGCGTATAGACGGGCCTTATCCCACAGGGCCGTTACCGTCTCGCGTCCATAAAAATCATGTCCGACTAATGGATCTGTGTAGGTTTCATAAACCAGCGCGTCGGGCGATGTCCCTGCTGGCAGTTTTAAACCACTCGTTGTTATCTTAGGGTGCGATTCGGTCATGCCCAGCCCTCCATCTGTTGATGTGGGAATAATGTGCGTGACAACGGCATCAAAATCAACAATATTGCCAGCCGCTACTACATTTTGTTTAAGGGTAGTTTTGTAAAATAGCAGTAGTTCATTGTAGGTTGCCTTCACATATCTACACAGGGGTACCCACTCTACCGCATACGGCATTCCCTGGCGGTTTAACGCAAAGTTGCGCTCCGCTTTCAGCCCCGATAGCAGCGACTGCCCAAACAACGAAATGCCCTCGCTGACCGTAGGGGGGCCAAAGGTTTGCTTACCCGCAGCGGCAGCATACATCAGCAATTGATTGCATTCAGAATTATCCCGGAAAGCTAATGCCTGATTAAAAACCCCATTGCCGATAATCACCTGCTCGCGCAGCTTAGGGGTATCATTGCGGCAGGCATCCATAAAAATGAACTGATTGTTTACACTCAACTCCCGCAGCGACAGGCAGGCCTGCTGCATATTCAGGGCATCGTTGAGCGCACCACCATTGGCAGGGTCTAAGTAGTCGGCGGGCAACAGTATCTGCTCTTCGTGCGAGACTTGTAAGCCATGCCCGCTAAAGAAAAAAACCGCCCGGCTTTGTTTGGCCTGATCGTCATTGCCTAACTGCTGCATACTGTTGCGCCAGCCCCGCATGGCTCTCACACAGTTGGCATAAGTAGGCTCAAGGTTATGGGCCAGCACATCGGGTGCCATAAGGGCTTTTTCGTCGGGTGTGGGCGAGAGCAATAACCAGCATTGGGCGAGTTGGCAGGGGCTACTGTCGGCTGGCGCATACAGATACTGTTTACGCAGCCACTCGAAAAGCCGGTAGGTGGTCAGGGCCGAAACTGCTAACTGATTCAATCCGTAGTTTTCGGGCGCGCGTTGCGGGGCCGTGCCACCTTCTAAAAATGGGTAGGCACTTACCCCAATCAAGACCACAAAAGTGCCGGGATCTCCGGGTTGCCAGTCGGGGTTGGTCCACAAACCGGCTTGGGCAGGGGCAGGCTGGAAGGTCATGGGCGGTGCCAGTTTTTAGTTTGGGCTTTCTGTAACTTGTCGGCCAATCGGCGGTAAAAACTGGGGCGTTCCAGGTAGCCGCCATGGGCGTTCAGCATGGATGACCCACTGTCGTAAAACTCATCGTCAACGCCCTCGAAGATGGGGTCAGCCGTAAAACTCAGAATATCATTCACATCCCAGACATTCCACCAATCGCCTAGGTAGGCACGATTTGGAAATGGAGCCTTGTTCTGGTTTTTGGCAGCATACTGCGTCTCGCTAACCAAAAACAGTTTCATCTCTTCGAATAAACCTACCTGCGAGGCTATAGCACACCAGAAATCGACCCGAATATGCTTATAGGCTGGCAATTGAGGTAAAAATGCCGTAACGGTATCATACACAATCTGGCCACCCATACTGTGGCTAATCACTATAATAGGTTCATCATAGCCAACCGCCTTTGCCTGTTTCTGGGCCGCATGGGCTTTGGTAAGCGCATTAAGTAGAGCTTGTGGAATACTGCCAGGCTGTAAACTGGCCGCTGGTTTAACCTCTCGGTTGGCCAGATAAGCAAACACATCGCCAATAAATAAGGTTACCCCGCTATTAATAATAGGCCGTAACTCACCCAGCAACCGCGATACTACAAACCCCGGACTAGCCGAAACCCGGCCCAGTATTTCGCTGAGCCGATCCCGCAAATCGGGAAACCAGCCTCCGCCCATGCCCAGCAATTCACCGGAGTCGATTCGATTACTCCGCTGTCGCACCAGGGTCTGCACCAGGGCCACCTCGGCGGCAGTATCGGCACAAGCCTGTAGCTTAGTTTTCGTGGCGGGGTCATGAGCTACCTCGTCGGCAGCAATTATAGCCTGGGCTTTTTGAGCAGGGTCGAGGGACTGTTGGGCCAACATAGTAGCCAGCAAATCGCTTAACTGATTAGCAGTAAGGTCGCAAAGGCGTTGCGAATGGGCTACTGTTACGGCTGAACTGGGTGGTCCGGCGGCTATTAACTCACCAGCGGGATACTGAACTGTGGCAATGGGAGCATCAGGTAGATTCCCCAATTTTTTGCCCACTGAGGCTAATAATATGGCTCGTTCA
>JBBQUC010000097.1:0-10300 GCA_038212815.1 Cytophagales bacterium | reverse complement strand
TTTTGTTGGAGTAGAGACCCCAAAACTACAGGACAATCTATGAAGCGGCTGACTTTTTTTGGTTCCAGTCAAGAGTGGTTTGCTGTTGAAAGAAACAAAAGCTAAGAACAGGTGATATGCACTGGAAATGCGAATTCAAGGAACATTAACCTTGGATGGACAGGCAGACCCGAATGCTTTGTTTATTATCAGGTTAAATGGTGCGCTAACCACAGCCACTACGTCAAGCATCAGCCTGACGAATGGTGCCTGCTTTCAGAATGTGTATTTTCAGGTCAATGGGGCGGTCGATTTAGGGGTTGGGTCGCTTTTTAGGGGTACTATTCTGGCTAATGGGGCCATCCGTTTATTGACAGATGCCTCTCTTGAGGGGCGAGGCCTTTCAGTAGCCGGTGCCATTTCTTCCAGTAACAACGTAGTGACAAATGGGGTGTCGGAGCTCGCCCTGAGTGTACTGGATGACCCCTATGATCCGGCCACGAATCGCTACACGATTTCGGGTACGGCCACACCCGGCACATCGGTAACGGTAACGGGCGGGCCGGGCAGCACCGGTGGGCCGTGCGTGGCAATAACCGACTGCAGCGGCATCTGGAGTTGTAGCAATCTGACGTTTGTGAATGGACCCGGCAGCGTCACGGCTTCCGATGGTTTAAGCACATCGATGAGCAACTTTACCGTGAATGCCTGCGCTACACCAACCATTGGTGGCACGGCCAGCTTTACAGGTGGGCCAGTCTGTAATGTAGCCAACGCAGGTATCATTTACCTGAGCGGACAAACGGGCAGTGTTCTACGCTGGGAAACCTCCACCAATGGCGGCAGCACGTGGGCTACGGCCAGCGGCAGCACCGCAACACCTGCCTACACCTTCACCAATGCGGGGAATAACGAGCAGTATCGGGCGGTGGTGCTGAATGGCAGCGGCTGTACGGCAGCCAACTCGGCTCCGGCTACCATCATCACCAGCCCAACGGCCTGCACCGATAACTGTGATTTTGCCCCGGTGGTCATTCAGAAATAGCCTATGTTACACTACCCTATCTTTCAGGGTCAGCGGGTTGCACGAGTCTGTCCATTGCTCTCTGGCCCCAAACGGAAACTCATTATTGCCAGAGTAAATAAACTGCACGGAGCCTGGGCAGCCCAGGTCGATCTGGCTAATAGGGTGAGGGCCTAGGGGTGAGTATTGTTAAAACCTTCGCCCCTTGCCGTTGGAATAGTTATTGCTACGAACAAGTTTCGTTAAAATTGGGAGTTGAGTCAGACTGGTACGTTTTTTGGCAAGAGCAGTGGCTTCTCTGTGGCGCACTCGTCACAATGGGCTTTTACAGTAAACGAAGGGGCTTTTTGGACCTATTTTGCCAGTTTTCCACGACAATAACATCGGGTTTCAACTGCCCGCCACAACTGATTGCATTACCTAAAACTGCCTAATGGCTACAAAATTCAACTAATTAGCTCTTTTTAGTAACCGGACACCCATACCGTTGGATAGGTTTATCCTAGCATTTATATAGAGTTAGATCAATGTATTTGGCACACATCTTGGTCTTCTGCGCTGTACAATACCGCCATAAACCCATTTGGCATCTCCTTAAGTAGTTTTTGCCGTACAGCCCACAATTTTTGGTGCGACATCAGCTCCCGCGTTTTTGACTTTCTCAATTACATCCGTTCAGCTATGGGTTTATTCTCTACCCTTCAGTACTTGTTATTGTCTGTCTATCGCTTTGGCGCGCCCCCCATCCCGCGTTCCCGGTCGAGTACGCATCATACCGCTACCAGCCCCCACGAACTCCATTCGCTGACTGGCCGACCGCCCCATTGCCTTTCCCATCCATTCTTTTCTTTCAGTAATCGAGTACCCCTTCGCAGCACGATGAAGACTCCTCTCCCCTTCGCGCATCAGGCCCGGACAAGCTGGTCAGCCCGGCTTCTTTCAGCCTTGTTCCTGTTTTTGCCAACCAGGCAGCAGTCATGCCTGACTGGCACATCACTTCGGCTATTGCTTTGGCCCGTGTTGCTGCTCACACTCCTAACCAACCAGGCGCAGGCGCAATCGCCGGGGGGAGTCAGTGCCAACCTACAATTATGGTTAAAAGCTGATAATGGGGTAGTGGCCACCACCCTCGCCGATACTGATAATGACGGAACACCGGATTATTTAGATTTGCTTAACAACACCATCAACACCTATAATGTAGCCTCGGCTGGGCTAGGTTTCTACGACCTCAACAACGATGGTAAAGTAGATGGTACCACCGACACCGATAAAGACGGGATTCTGGATGCCATAGATACCAAGATGTTTGAGTGGGGAGGCCTTCCCAGCGCGGGCAGCGTGTTCCCCAAGCCCGGCTGTGTGGTGGGTGGGCTGCAACTGTGGCTCAAAGCTGATGCAGGGTTAGTGACCAGCAGCACCAACGTGACGGGCTGGATAGACCAGTCGGCCAACGCCAATAGCCTTACCCAGACGGCAGGCACCAGCCAGCCAGCTACCAGTGCCAGCTTCATCAACTTCAACCCGAACGTCAACTTTACGGGTGCCAAAAACCTGTTTCGCACGGGCGGCATTTTCCCACCCAGTTCATTCAGCCTTGGCAACATTCATGTGTTTGCCGTCGCGCAGACCAATACTATAGTCGGCTCCTATCTGTTCAGCGAGGCCGTGAATACCGGCACGTTTGGTGCCTTTATTCCCTTTACAGATAACAACCTGTATTGGGATGCGGGCGGAGCCACGGCGACTCAGCGGCTCAGCACAGCCTGGGGTGGCAGCACCGCAACGCCTTATTTGTGGAGCTTACAGGCCGATGTATCGCCCGCCAGCCAGCGGATCCGGCGCAACGGCACCCAATTAGCCTCCGATGCCACCATGACGGGCTTCACAGGATCGGGCAGCACCTTCAATCTGGGCAATACGGTCAACGGGCAGGTAGCCGAGTTCATGGTTTATACGGGCCCACTCAGTACTACCCAGACCAGCAGCATCGAAAGTTATTTAGCCATAAAATACGGTCTTACCCTGGGCCACGATTATCTGGCGGGCAACACAACCACCATTTACAGTCTGACCAGCGGGGGCGTTTCTTACACCACCAACATCGCCGGTATTGGCCGCGACGATTGCAACGGCCTGAACCAGAAGCAAAGCCAGAGCATCAATACGGGGGCGTTTGTCACCATGGGCCTCGGCACCATTGCTGCCAGCAACACGGCCAACACCGGCAGTTTTGCCGCCGACCGCTCGTTTGAGGTATGGGGCGGTGATGGTGGCTCAACCAATTTCATTACGGCCTACACGCCAACCACGTTTACCCCCCCGGCCACGTTCATTCGTATGGGCCGCGTGTGGCGGGTGCAGGAAACCGGCACGGTTGGCACGGTAACAGTCAGCATCCCGACCAGCATTGGTGCTGAGCGGATTCTAGTCAGCAACAACACCAGCTTCACTGGCACCGTCAGCGAGATTGCCCTGACTGCCGATGGCAACGGAAACCTCACTGCCAGTGTAGACTTTACGGATGGACAGTACTTCTCCTTTGGTAAAACCCAGTATGCCCCCGGCTGTGCCGCTACCGGCCTGCAACTGTGGCTCAAAGCCGATGCAGGCGTAACTGTCGGCGCGGGTCTGGTCTCGGCCTGGACCGACCAGAGTTCCAACGCCTATAGCCTGACCCAGCCTACCGGAGCCAGCCAGCCCGTGTTGGGCACCAGTACCACTGCCCTGCAAAACTTCAACCCCGTCGTCACCTTCGATGGCAGCAACGACTACCTGCGGACAGCGGGCGGTATCTGGAAAAGCACCACCAACAACGCGGCCTTCAACACCTTTGTTGTTAGTGCCAATAAAAACGCGGGTGGGGTCAATGCCGTCTTTGGCGAGAACACCTCGGCGGGTACGTTTACCTTCTTCGCCCCTTACGCCGGTAATCTCTACAATGGCTTCTGGAGTGGTCAGGTCAGCAGCAGTACCCAGATTGGCCTTCTCAACCAGCCCTACCTGCTCACGGGCCGTTATCTGCACAACTCCACCGTCGCCAGCCGCATCAATACCATTAGTGTGAATGGTGTGTTGGCTTCTCCCCTCAGTACCACCAACGCGACAAGTCTCTTCAACGGGTCGAATAGCCCCTTCGATGTGGGGGGTTCGCAACCTAATAGCTGGTATTACAATGGCGACATTGCCGAAGTAATTACCTACAACAGCGACCTGACTGCTATCCAGAAGCAGCAGATCGAGAGTTATTTAGCCATCAAATGGGGGCTTACATTAGGCCACGACTACCTTAACGGTGCGGGGGCTACAGTGTACAGCGTGTCAAGCTACTCGGCTAACGTGGCCGGTGTGGGACGTGATGATTGCCAGAACCTGATTCAGAAACAAAGCCAGAGCATCAACACTGGCCAGCAGGTAACGATGGGCCTGGGGGCTATTGCGGCCAGCAATGCCGCCAACGCCAACACCTTCAGCACCAACAACAGCTTCCTGATCTGGGGAAATAATACCGGCAGCATTCAGTCGTCCACTGCTGTGGCTCCGGCCAGCATGGCAAAATGGCTGGATCGAAAATGGCAGGCAGTAGAAACCGGCTCGGTTAGCAGTGTACAGCTATCTGTACCGACAAACCTAGTGAATGTGCTGGGCACGGGCGGAGCGGCCTACCTGCTGGTAGCCGACGATGCCGCCTTTACAACCAATGTACAGTCGGTGAGCATGAGCGCGTCAGGAGGGAATTACACGGCCAGCTATGATTTCAACGGCACGAAGTTTTTCACTTTCGCCAAAAAGGGAACGCCCGAAATCTGCAACAACGGCATTGACGACGATTTAGACGGTTATGTCGATGCCTTCGATTCAGACTGTTACGTGGCAGGTGTTATTTCCTGCACGGCTCCGGCGGCCCCCGCTGCCTTCAGCATTGCTCAGGGCTGGGTTACCAGCACCAGCAATGCGCTGGCCTGCGCCCAGTCGCCAACAGTGGCTGACCTCGATGGCGATGGCAAACCCGAAATCATTGTGGCTGCTGCGGCTGGTGCGGGCTATCGCTACTACAACGGCGAAGGCACCAACACCACCAAAACCACCAACGATTATATCATTACGCTGAACGCGCCAGTTGGGCAGCCCACCAGCCAGCCAGCCGTAGCCGATGTAAATGACGATGGCGTACCGGAACTGATTGCTGTAGCCAGCACGGGCTCTGTCTATGTGTTTGGCAATGTGGGCGGCAACGCATCGGGTAGCCAGAGTGCCACGGGTACCAGCGGCTATCGGTTCAAATCCAATCTGGCTTCCTCCTTTGTCTATGGCTCCCCCCGAGTGGCCGATATTGACGAAGATGGCATCCCCGAAATTATTGTCGGTACGGATGTCTTCAAGTTCAACTTTGGGGCCAATACCCTTACCCGCGTGGTAGCGGGCAATGCGGCCATCCCGCATGGTAAAGATTATTACCCCTGGGGTGCCGATGTGGTGGTGGTCGATATACTCGCCAGCAATCCCGGCAAAGAAATCGTGGCCGGGTCGCGGGTCTATGGCGTTGACCTGACAACGGGTATTACTACCGTGCTGAAAGACCTCAACAGCCTGACTGCCGTTGTACCCGCCAACTCCGATGGCCCCACTGCCGTAGCTGATTTAGATGGTGATGGCGACTTAGATGTAGCCTATGCCGATGCCACTAATTTTTATATCTGGGATCCCAACGGCAATAAACTCCTGTTTATGCAGGCAAGCTGGACGGCAGGCAGTGTGCGGGGTATGCCTCTGATTGCCAATGTCTATAACGAGCAGGTAAACGATGGCAAAGCCACCAACCTGCCCGAAGTCGTACTGACCTCGACCACCAAAGTATCGGCTTTCAACCTCAATAAACTGACAGGGCCGGTCTGGAACTTAGTCACGACCGATAACTCGGGCGAAACGGGTATCACGGCCTTCGACCTGAACGGCGATGGTAAACTAGAACTGATTTATAATGATGAAAGCACCATCCGGGTCATCAACGGTGATCTGGCAGTTCCTGTCAATTTAGCCTCCTACCCATCAGGAACGGCCACCTGGATGGAACACCCCGTAGTGGCCGATGTGGATGGCGACGGATTTGCTGATTTTGCCTCGGTATCGGCGGGAACAACAGCCTTTGTGGGTGAGTTGCGCGTTTTTAAATCCGGTGGAGGTACGCCCTGGCAACCCGCCCGCACCTTCTGGAACGAACGCGGCTACCGCTACGTCAATATCAACGACAACCTTACCGTGCCTACGCAGGAGCAGAACGTGGCGGTGGTTTATCCGGCTGGCTCCGGGCGCAAACCGCTCAATGCCTATAACGCACAGCTCAACCCGAATTTCTCGCTGCCAGCGGGTATCGTTGCCGCTGCCGATGCCGTACCGACCGTAACCAGTGTAACGCTCACCTGCCCCAACATTCAGGTAGCCTACACTATTCAGAATCAGGGCGCGGCCCCCTTGCCTGCCGGCACACCCATTAGCTTCTATATTGGCAATCCGGCCAGTGGCACCACCGCTACGCTGCTCACCAGCACCACGCTGACCTCGGCTGTGGCTGCCAGCGCAACCGTAGCATTTACCACCAGCCTGCGAACCATCGTGTCCTTCAACGGACAGTCTATCTATGTAGCCATCAATACACCCGGTTCCAGCCTGCCGCTCAGCGGATCGGCTGCCTTTGGCGGATTAACAAATATTCCTGAATGTGACTATACGAACAACGTAGCGGCCTCGCCCCAGTCCTATACCTGCAACATTCCGTTCCCCGGCTGTGTGAGTGGTTTAGCGAGTGGTTATTGCAATATGGTGGTTAACGGCAATCTGGACTTCGGTACGCTCTACGGCTGGTTGAACCCCAGCGGGCAGTGGGTTGGCGGGCCAGCGGCTGTCAATGCCAATAATGCAGCCACGAACGATGTATTAAGTCAGGTAGTATCTGGACTGAACAGCGGCCCAGCTAATGGTATTGTTTCGCTCTCATTCAGCGTAGCTCCGGGCAATCTCAACAGTGTATCGACCCCCACCAGCAATACGGCCACGCTGACTGTATCGCTGGGCGGAATACCTTATCTGTTGATTCAGAATGATAACACGAACGTAGCGAAACTGACCGCGCTGAATGGTGCCGTCACGTCGCTCTCCACCATTGCGTTCACAGGGATACTGAGTACATACAGTTCGCTCACGGTATCCATTCCCTGGGTGGCGAAGCCAGATGCAACAACGCTGGCCTTCGGCTTTGCCGCCAATGGCGACGATTTCGGTATCGACAATGTGAACATCAATGGCCCCTGCCCTGCCGCACTCGCTCTCTGGCTCAAAGCCGATGCAGGCATTACAGCAGGCAGCAGTGCCACCACCGTAGGCGGCTGGGCTGATCAGAGTACCAACGCCAACTACCTGACTCAGGCCACTGCCGCCAGCCAGCCCCTGACCACCACCGCTCTGATGAACTTCAACCCGACAGTGAACTTCACAGGCACCAAAACCATGACGCTCACGGGTGGTATCTTCTCCAATAATGTCGTCAACAACGTGCAGACGTTTGCCGTTACGCAGACGAACACCCTCACCACGTCTTATCTATTCAGCGAACCTGTCAGCACGGGCACGTTTGGGGCATACCTTCCTTATACAGATAACAACCTGTATTGGGACGCGGGGAGTACAAGCGCAGCGCAGCGGCTCAGCACAGCCTGGGGCGGCACACTGGGTACGCCCTACCTCTGGAGCCTGATGGCTGATTATACGCCCAGCCAGTCGCAGCGGATTCTGCGAAACGGGCAGTTGCTGGCTTCCGATGCCACCATGGCCCCCTTCGTCTCATCGAACAGCACCTTCAACCTGGGTAATACCTACAACGGGCAGGTAGCCGAACTGCTGGTTTATACCAGCCCGCTCACTACTACCCAGCAGAACCAGATCGAAAGTTATCTCGGCATCAAGTACGGGCTGACCCTAACTCATAACTATGTGGCAGGTACGGGTGCTACACTCTACAATGTGAGCAGCTACTCGGCCAACATTACAGGTATTGGCCGCGAAGATTGTATGAGCCTAAACCAGAAACAATCAAAGGCGGTCAGCACCTCGGCATTGGTAACGGTGGGCAACAGCAACACCATTGCCGCCAGCAATGCCGCCAATACCAGCCCGTTTGCGGCTGATGGCTCGTACCTGCTCTTTGGCGACAATGCTGCCAGCATTACTGCCTGGACCGGTACGGGTGCCCCCACCAACCGGTCCATACTGGCCCGCATTTTCCGGGTTGCCGAAACAGGTACGGTAGGCAGTGTGCGGATACAGGTGCCCGATAACAGCAGCAGCCTGACTACCAAATTGCCTACTGAAAATACGAACGTGTATCTGTTGGTGAGCAGCAGTGCGAGTTTCTCGACCGGAGCCACCGAATATGCCATGACGCTGAACGGCACCAACTGGGAAACCAACGTTGACCTCGCCGACGGGCAATACTTTACGTTTGCCACGCTACCCCTGCCTAAAGTACTGAATGCCTGCGTTCTGCGCGACTTCAATATCAGTGCTGAATCATGGCGCAACAGATCGACGGTCAATGGTTTCGCCCCCTTTACCGACTACGGAACCGCTACCTGGAGTTCAACAGAAGGCAATCCGGGCGGGGCCATTAAAGATACCGACCGCGATGGCAACTGGCAGGAACTCCAGACCCCCGACCTGATTACCAATGGGTACGATACCGACAACAGCAACCTGCTCAACAAGGTAATCCAGTTCGATTATAAAACCTCGACGGGCGTTACACTCGATGTCTATATGGCGATGCAGGGGGTTAACGGCCAGCGGTATTTCTATAATTTCCGTCCGCAGGTTTCAGCAACCGGCACCTGGGGCCGCATCAGGATTCCGATGGACCCGGCCCAGTGGACCAAAAACTTTGTCGTGGCTACGGGAGCCGGCACAGGCAACGCCCCCACACAGGCCGAGTTCCTGGCAGTATTGTCTAACCTCGACCACTTCGCCTTCTCCATCGAAGGTATTGTCGGGGCGGATATAACCTATTACGACAACTTCATGTTTGTCTGCGACTTTGGCGATGCCCCCGTAGCTACCTATCAGCGGGCCGTTCACCAGGTGAACCCAAAACTCTCCATTGGTGCGCCCATGCCCGATGGCGAACTCAGCGAAGCAGGGGGTGGATCAACGGAGGCCAATGGCGACGATGTGGTGGCGGGAGTCGATAACGCCGATGATGAAGATGCCCTTGCCGTACCCGTAGCCCTTACGAAATACCAGACAAACTACACCCTAACCATGCCTGTAACCAACTCGACGGGGCAGGCCGCTACCTTAGTTGGCTGGATTGACTTCGACGGTAACGGCACGTTCGATACCGCCGAGGGTATCTCGACCACTGTTGCATCGGGGGCTACCTCGGCAGCACTCACCTGGAGCGGTTTCAGTGTCTCGGCCCTGAGTGGCAGCACGCTGATGCGGTTGCGGATCAGTACCAGTTCGTCGCTGAGTGTCACTACACCTTCTGTTGCCACATCGGTTTCGACCAACTCATATATCGACGGGGAAGTCGAAGACCATAAAGTGAACATCCTGGCCGATACCGACCGGGATGGCATTGCGGATGGAGTCGATCTCGACGACGATAATGACGGGGTACTCAATACTACAGAGGGTCTGGCCTCCGGTAACTTCGGCACCCTCACCGGCACACCCACATCGGCGACAGGCTCAGTAGGATGCAGTACTACGTTTACGGCCACCCTCGCCGGATCGGGTAACTCGTTCTCGGCCACCGGCTCTGTCACCAACGAAACGTCCGCGGCTTATTCGGGCAGCAACTATACGCCAACCACCGCGCTGACTGACCTGATTAATCATAACATAGCGAACGCTGGCACCTATACCATTACGTTCTCGAAGCCTGTGACCAACCCGATTATTCATTTCAATAATCTGGATGCAGCCGTTTTCGACTTCTCGGCTACATCGGGCGCAACCGTAACGCGACTTTCGGGTAATGGCAACTTCCTGGTAACCGGCACACAGGTCTATGATAGTGATCCCGGCACCGTCGATGCGGGCTTCCCGACAACAACGGGTACGCAGTTGAATAGCGGCTATGGCAGTATCCGGTTAGTGGGTACGTTTACCACCATTTCGGCTACGATCACCAAAGCCCTGGGCACCACCATAACCGATAAAGTAAGTGTGCAGGTTACAACGTACTGCGATACCGACGGTGATGGCATCATCGATGCGAATGATCTGGATTCGGATAACGATGGC
>JBBQUC010000096.1:0-10430 GCA_038212815.1 Cytophagales bacterium | reverse complement strand
GCTTGGGTGCATTCAACATCATGGTTGGCTCTGCATTAGCGCTGTATGGACTGACCAAACAAGACGGTCAAACCTTGGCTACGCTGATGCTTCTCTCGCAGTGGGCGGTTACAATTGTCTTCGGCGGGATTGCGTTTTTGATTATCCTGAATCGCAAACGGAGCGTACCAATGGAGAGTGAAACCCCTATCGAAACGGTTCGGTAACTGCATCAGGCTGTAGCATGGTGTTAAGCCCTTCTGGTGCTTACCCAACCGCTAGCTCAACTAGTTTCTAATTTATGACTTCCGATAAAATCTGTTCGCGTGACGAAGCCGTGCAGCGCGTGGCACAGTGGCACCAGGAAGGCAAGCGCGTGGTGTTTACTAACGGCTGCTTCGACATTGTTCATCTAGGGCATATCGACTACCTCGAAAAGGCCCGTGCGCTGGGCGACCGGCTGATTTTAGGGTTAAATACGGATGCATCGGTGAGCCGGATTAAAGGGCCACTGCGCCCCGTAGTGGACCAATATGCCCGTGCCCGGCTCATGGCTGCCCTGAGTTTTGTCGATGTAGTAACGCTCTTCGATGAGCCAACCCCGCTCGAACTAATCGAGGCCGTGAAACCGACTATACTGGTCAAGGGCGATGATTATACGGTGGCTACCATTGTTGGAGCCGATTTTGTGCTGGCCAACGACGGCAGGGTAGAAACCATTTCGCTCGTACCTGGTTATTCAACCTCGGCCCTTATCGATAAACTAGTAAAAAGCTATGGATGAGCGGCCACGTACCGGGCCGAATGGCTGGGTAAATGGAGTATTTTTAGGCGTACTGTTGTTTCGTACTGGTACAGGGTTCCTGAACTGTTAAACTGAAAATTTAAACCATAAACAAAGCAATGGGTGGTATATATTTAATTGGCATTGTGTTTATGCTCATCAGCTTGTTTGTAAGCTGGAAGCTGAAAAGTAAATTCCGGGAGTATTCGGAAATCGGGTTGAGCAATGGCCTGAGTGGGGCCGAGGTAGCCCGGAAAATGCTGGTAGAGAACGGCATTCACGATGTAAAAGTAGAGTCGGTAGAGGGGCAGTTAACAGACCACTATAACCCGGCTGATAAAACAGTGAACCTCTCGGCTGATGTGTTTTATGGCCACTCGGTATCCTCTGCAGCGGTGGCGGCTCACGAGTGTGGCCATGCGGTGCAGCATCAGCTTGCCTACGGCCCCCTGCAATTGCGGTCGGCTCTGGTACCAACTCTTAGTGTGGCCTCGCGCTACATGCAGTGGATCATTCTGGCGGGGATTTTAATGATTAACACCTCCATTATTCCGCTGGCTATTGGTGTGGGTATGTTTGCGCTGACTACTTTGTTTAGCTTTATTACCCTACCGGTTGAGTTCGATGCCAGCCGCCGGGCATTGGCCTGGGTGCAGAGCCACAATATTGTGAATGATCGCGAGTATGGCTACGCCAAAGATGCCCTCTGGTGGGCAGCTATGACCTATGTAGTGGCCGCGCTTGGTTCACTCGCTACACTGCTGTATTACCTGAGTATTCTGTCGGGTGGTCGTCGTAACAACTAAGTTTAGTATGCTAGTGATTCTGTAGAAATTGGTGAGCGGCTTTGGGTCGCCCGCCAATTTTTGTTACCTTCGGGCTGTTAGTAGCCACTTTCGGGTACTAATACGCGTACTTCACTTCCGTAACTCAACATAGAATCCTAGTCGATGTCTGGCTTAACGCTTTACGAAACGCCATTAACCGCTAAAACGGCGGCTCATTTATTGCGCCGGGCAACGTTTGGCCCAACTCAGGCCGATATTACTGCCTTCACAACCCTTACGGCTACACAGGCCGTACAGTTGCTCATCAGCAACGCCAACTATTCACCGGCTGTACCTGTCGATTTAGATAGTACTAAGACGACCTTCCAGCAAACGTATCTCGACAAACCCTTTAACGGCGACCGGAACTTCGATTTTGGCCATTACCTGCGGTATTGGTGGCTGGGGCTGATGACCTCACAGACGGTACAGCCTACCCTGCTCGAAAAACTGACCCTTTTCTGGCAAAATCACTTTGTAACCACTCGCGAGGTAGTCGATGATTTTCGGTTTGTAAACCGGTATCTGTTACTGCTACGGAATAACGCCCTGGGCAATTTTAAAACCCTTGTAATTGAAATCAGTAAAGACCCGGCCATGCTTCGTTACCTGAACGGTAATGAAAATGAGGTGGGTAAACCCAACGAAAATTACGCTCGTGAGTTACAGGAACTCTTTACAGTAGGCGCATTTGACCCGGCAGGGAATAAAAATTACATTGAAGATGACGTAAAAGCAGCCGCACGGGTGCTGACCGGCTGGAAATATACCAACTACTGGACGCAAGGCTCTACCTCCTTTGCCACCACCTTTACACCGACTAAGCACGATACCAGCCCTAAAGTATTCTCAGCCTCCTATAGCAACACCACCATTACCACACCTACGAGTCCGCCTGTGGGGAAAACTACCGGCGATGTTGAGCTAGAAGCTCTGGTAACCATGCTGCTAAGCCACTCGCAGACAGCGCGGTTTATTTGCCGCAAACTGTACCGCTGGTATGTAAACCCTATTGTAACCCAGGCTGCCGAAGATAACGTGATTGCCCCACTAGCCACGCTATTCGTAACGCCAACCGATACAGGGGCCGTGAGCTTTGACATCAAGCCAATTATTGTAAAATTACTTACCAGCCAGGCATTCTTCGATGAGGCCAACATTGGCGCTATGGTTAAATCGCCTGCCGACCTGATGGTGGGGTCGCTCCGGTTTTTTAATCAGCCTGTACCCGATATGAATACGGATACGGCAGCGTTTAAAAACTACTTCGATTTTGTGTTCTGGCGGATGCGGGATATGCAGATGCCCCTGCTCGACCAGCCGTCGGTGTTTGGCTATGAAGCGTTTTACCAGACGGGCTACTCCAAAATCTGGATGAATACGACCACTATTGCCCTCCGTAGCGATTTCACTGATGCGTTTATCTGGCGGTGGTTTACCGTGAAATCAGGCTACAAAATGGGGATCGACCTGGTGGCCTGGGCTACTTCACTGCAGGCTAATTTTTCGGATGTACCCACTACCACCAACCCTGGCACCCCCGCCATCACCTGCGTAACGGTATTGAACGCCTTTACCCTGAACCTCTACTGCTTCGATCTGTTTCAGAGCCAGAAAGATTTCCTGATCGACACCATTATGATGCAGGGGATTCCGCGTACTTCCTGGGAGTTTGAGTGGAATGCTTATCGCACTGCCCCTACCAATACCAACAAGAAAAACGCCGTAACCTGGCGGTTGCAGAACCTCATGAAATACATGCTTCGCATGGCGGAGTATCAGCTTTGTTAGTCCATGAAACGTAGAGACTTTTTAGCGGCAGCCTCGGCTAGTGTGTTGCCTGTACTGGTAGATGGCTTTGGGCTGAAAGCCATGAACCGGCAGTCGGCTCTGGTGCAATCATTGCTCCAAACGTCAGCGGCTTATACCGACCGGGTGCTGGTCATTGTCTATCTCAATGGGGGGAACGATGGTCTCAATACGGTTATTCCGCTCGATCAGTATTCGGCCTATTCCGCACTTCGGAGCAACATTGCCATCCCTCAGAATAAAGTGCTGGCTCTGTCGGGTAACGATACCACCGGCTTGCACCCGGCCATGACGGGTATGCGTACTATGTATGATGCTGGTAAACTGAGTATTGTCCACTCGGTATCCTACCCCAGCCCCGACCAGTCGCATTACCGATCTACCGACATCTGGATGACTGCTGTGGATGCCACCCAGTACGAAACCTCCGGCTGGGCCGGGCGGTATCTCGAAAATCGGTTTCCGGGTTATCCTGCGGGGTACCCCAGTGCTAATATGGAAGACCCGCTGGCCATTCAGATTGGGTATCTGACCTCCACAGCCCTGCTCGGCAGCCAGCAGTCGATGGGGATTGCCCTCAACGATCCGCAAAGTTTTTATAACCTCGTCGGCTCGGGCGATCCAACCTCGCCTACCGATATCCCCTGCTGCGACGCAGGCGACCGGATTACGTTCATTCGCAAGCAGCAGGCCCTCTCGGTTGGGTATGCTACCGAGATTAAACGAGCGGCCGATGCCGGGCAAAACCTGGCTACTTACCCCATTGCCACCGATAAAAATTACCTCGCCGACCAACTCAAAATTGTGGCCCGGCTAATTCACGGGGGGCTGAAAACGAAAATTTATTTTGTATCACTCGGCGGATTTGACACCCATTCCGGACAGGTCAATACCAGCGATACCACCCTCGGTGGCCATGCCACCCTGCTGGGCAATCTCTCGACAGCCATTGCTACTTTCCAGGAGGACTTGCGGCTACAGGGCACTGAAGATAAAGTGGTAGGGATGACCTTTTCGGAGTTTGGCCGCCGGGCCAATTCCAACAATTCGAAAGGCACCGATCATGGCGTGGCGGCACCAATGTTTGTGTTTGGTACCAGTGTAAAACCCCGCACCGTGGGCCAAAACCCGAACCTCTCCGACCTGGCCGGTACGGGAACCAACAAAGACATTAAGATGCAGATTGATTTTCGGCGCGTTTATACCGATGTGCTGAGCGACTGGTTTGGCACGGCCCACGCCACCACCGATACCCTGCTGTACCGTAACTTCCCCACCGTGTCACTTTTCTCCGACATGGTCGAAAGCGTAGCATCGGGCAGTTGGCACGACATAAATACGTGGTCAGTTGGCCGTGTACCTTTCTTAACCGAATATGTGCGGGTCAACGCCGGGCATATTGTTACGGCAGGGCAGAACGTGTCAGTAAAGCGCCTGCGGCTGGAAGGGCAACTAAAATTTACGGGGCCGTATTCGGTGCGGTTTAGCTAAATTTATGGTCATTGGTGGTCATTTATAGTCATTGGCAAAATGCAAGCAATGACTATAAATGACCACCAATGACCACCACTAAAACTACACCCCCTGTACCGCACTGTTCATCACTTCGGTTTGCTTGCGGATCGATTCCATGTGGATGATCTTATAAATCTCTTCAACCAGTTCGGGGTAGAGATTAAGCCGCTGACCGAGTTCGGTACGGGTTTTCAGGATTTCTTTCCAGCGGTCGGGCTGAAACAGGGTTACATTGTTATCGCGCTTATATTCGGCCAGTTTCTCAACTAGTGCCATACGGGCAGCCAGCATCTCGACTAACTGCCGGTCGGTGTTATCAATTTTGCGCCGGAACTGCTCCATAGCACTCTGAAACTCGATATTCTGTGACTGTACCTGACGGATGTGCAGGTGGTCGAGCATCTCCCCAAAGGCTGTGGGGGTCAACTGCTGCGCGGCATCACTCCAGGCGTTATCAGGGTCTATGTGTGACTCAACAATGAGGCCGTCGTAATTAAGGTCAAGGGCCATCTGTGCCAGTTCATTCAGGTAGGCCCGTTTACCCGCCATATGGCTGGGATCGCCAATCATGGGCAGATGTGGGAACATCGACTTGAGTTCGATAGCGATCTGCCAGAGCGGAATATTGCGGTATTTACTGGCTTCTCCGGTCGAGAACCCCCGGTGAATAGCTCCTAATTTGGTGATGCCCGCACCGGCAATCCGCTCGAATGCGCCAACCCATAAGGCCAGGTCTGGATTGACCGGGTTTTTAATCAGCACGGGTATATCCACGCCCTTCAGGGCATCGGCAATATCCTGCACGTTAAATGGATTCACTGTGGTGCGCGCACCAATCCAGAGAATATCGACTCCGTATTTCAGGGCGAGTTCGATATGTTCGGGAGTGGCTACTTCAACGGCAAACGGCAGTCCGGTTTCGGCTTTGGCGCGTTGAATCCAGGGCAAGGCAGCTTCGCCCATACCTTCAAATGAACCGGGCCGGGTGCGGGGCTTCCAAACGCCCGCCCGAATAACGTTTACTCCGCCTAATGCGGCTAACTGGCGGGCGGTTTCCAGCACTTGCTCCTCGGTCTCGGCACTGCATGGCCCGGCAATAATTAGTGGTTTACCGTTGGTCTTGACCCACGAATCGAGCGGCTCTACGGTTAAGTCAGGTGTCATACGTGTTGTATTCAGGTGTTGTGTACAGAAATTATTTACGGAACTTTTTTAGGGAATATTTTGGTATATTTGCAGGACAAACCGGCTCAAAGATAGCCGGTTTTATCATCTAAATTGTATAATAAATAGTCTTTCAAATAAGTAGAGATTTGCCGGAATAATCAGTTTCGCCAAATTTTGGTTGTATATATCACCAGAAATCGAAACTTTGCTTTCCGGTTGCCCTCTTTAACCGTTTCTGACGAATGCCCTAACGGGCAATACTATGTCGAACCGAAGTAATCTAATGTCAACTACCGTCCAGCGGCTTACCCAGGTGAAGCCGGTATCATTTGAAGACACTTCGATTGCCTTCTCCAACCAGTCGGATTTTAAGCTCCGAAAAACCTACTGGTTATTTGCGTTGATGAATAAGGGATGGCTCGTAAAATTAGGGACTTTTTTCATAAAACTTGCCCTGAAACTCCAGCTACCCATCAAAAAACTCATCAAAACCACCATTTTTGAGCAATTCTGTGGGGGTGAGTCCATCCGCGACTGTGAGAAAACAATTGGTACACTGCATCAGGCCCATGTAGGCACTATCCTCGATTATTCTGTTGAAGGCGAGGAGAGTGAAAAAAGTTTCGACGATACCACGCTCGAAATTCTCCGCACCATCGAACGGGCTAGTGAATCGGCTGATATTCCATTTTCCGTTTTCAAAATCACGGGCATTGCCTCCACCGAGCTTCTCGAAGCCATGCAGGCGGGCAATATGTTCGATCCAGAGCAGAAGGTGCGCTTCGACCGGGTCGTGAAGCGGGTCGATACACTCTGTCGGCGAGCCGCCGAGCGGAACGTGCGCATCTTTATCGATGCCGAAGAGAGCTGGATTCAGGATACTATCGACACGCTGGCCTATGAGATGATGAACCGGTATAACCACGAACGGCCCGTTGTCTATACTACCTACCAGTTATACCGGTGGGAGAGCCTGAGTAATCTGGAGCGGGCCACGCATGAAGCCCATGAGAAAGGTTACTTTCTGGGTGCTAAATTGGTACGGGGTGCTTATCTGGAAAAAGAACGGCTACGGTCGCACGAAGATGAATACCAGGATCCTATTCACCTGACAAAGGAAGAAACGGATCATGATTTTAATGCCGCTATCGACTTCTGCCTACAACACCGCGATACGGTTTCCATTTGCCTCGGCACCCATAATGAGTATAGCTGTGAGTACTGCATTACGCACATGAAAGACATGGGTATTGCCCCCAACGATGAGCATATCTGGTTTGCTCAATTATTAGGGATGAGCGATAATATCTCCTACAATTTGGCCAATGCAGGCTATAACGTGGCTAAGTATGTACCGTATGGCCCCGTTGAGACCGTAATGCCCTACTTGTTCCGACGAGCCGAAGAAAATAAATCCATTGCCGGGCAAAGCAGCCGCGAGTTCACGCTGGTGAGCAACGAGTTGGCCCGGCGCAAGGGCTGTACTGTACGTCAATGAGTCAAAAGAATCCTCTCCGGTTTTTTCTGCTTAGCCTATTCCTAATTGCCCTCGATCAGGGGGTGAAATTAGCGGTACACCACTACATGGCTCCCGGCTTTACGGGCCAAATCCGACTACTGGGCGATTGGCTGAAACTTCACTACGTGCTCAATCCGGGTATGGCCTTTGGTATGCAACTCAGCCACGAGTACGGAAAACTGGTGCTAAGTATTTTCCGGCTCATTGCCATGTTCGGAATTGGCTGGTATGTAGTTTATCTGGCTCGTAAGGGTGCCCCTAATGGCTTGTTGTGGGCAATGGCCATGATTCTGGCGGGTGCTGTTGGCAATGTGATCGACAGCACATTTTATGGCGTTTTTCTGCATAACGCTCCTTACGATTCACCCACGCCCTGGTTTCATGGGCAGGTAATCGACATGATTTTTGTGGACGTTTGGGAAGGGTTCATTCCCGATTGGGTGCCTATTTGGGGTGGTCAGTATTATTCTACGCCTATTTTCAACATTGCCGATTCATGCATTTTTATCGGGGTTTGTCTCATTCTATTCTTCCAGCGTCGGTTCTTCCGCGATCAGGAAATCAGTCATATCGGGCCAATGCTAGCTGTTGAGTCAGATACCCATCAAGGAGCTATATTGCCCGTAGCTGAAGCTAGTGAAGAAATAGAGACGGAGCAGACAGAAACTACTTCAGAGACAGAAGAAGCGTCTGAATCGGTGGTGCCGGGTGAACAAAAAGCCGAGTAAATTGCTTGCTACTGGGTTTCGTCGATAGCCACAAAATCTTTAAAGGTGCGCTTTACGGCTTTATCCGTTGCTTCTTTTCTGTTCTGCCAGTTGGCATCGAGTTCTAGGGCTACCAGACCACTCAAACTCATGGTGTTACGGAAGTCATCCAGCCGTTTCACAAAATCAGGGGTTCGGCGCGATGATTTAAGTGCGAACTCGCGGGCAAATACGTCACCCTTATTCTGCAACTCTCCTTTTTTGCCCAGTACATAGTTATAGCGGTCAAGTAAATCCTTCATCGACTTACCAATTACTTCAGTAGCTTCCAGTGTACCCATTGTTAGCACGGCAGTGCCGCCAATGGCCGAAATAATCCGTTGGTTAGAACTCACTGTTACTATTGCCGGCGTAACCCCTGTAACGGCCCCCAGTGAGGCATTGGCTACCGAGCGGTTGCGTTTGCCTATCTTTGCCCGTTTATAGTCGCGCTTCAATTCTTCTTCTTTATCATTCAACTGCTCTACCAGATTCCAGGCCTGCACCAGTACTTGCCGGTATTGGGTGTAGTAGTAGCGGTCTTTCTCTTCTTCATTCACCGTGTTCAGGATACTGAAGATAACCGTTTTTTCATCCCGGTTCTGGGCTTTGTCAAGTACATAAAACGTGAGTTGTACCCGTAGCGAATCGTAAGGGTCTTTCACGAAATTATAACCAGGTTGCCACACAAATTCGTACTGACTACCCGTGTTTTTCACCAACGCCCGCTTCGGAATCTGCTGATTATCGGCCAGAAAATCGAAGGTATGAATATCATCATCGCCATTGGGGTCGGAGAGGTAAAATTTCAAGTTGACGGACGCATTCTCCTTCAGCCGGTAGTAGCTTTCTTTGGGTACTACTGAAATAACCGGCGGCAAGTCCATCTGGGTTACCTCAATTTTTAATCTGCCCTTCATACGAGTTTTATGAGGCTGGTCTTCAACCCAGAATTCGAGATAGACTGGCTTATTCCGCAGTTGGTTAAACTGATTGTGCGAGAGAGTCCAGGTCAATTCACCCTGAGTGGTTAGTTTGGCTCCTTCGGGCATTTGATCCGTAATCGGGATAAATACAATGGGATCACCATCATCGTCGTGTACCAGGGCCGGATCCATTTTATAGACGTTTTGAGTACGGTAGCGCACATAAAACGGCGGTAGGTCGGCTATCATAGGTGGACGATTCACGTCCTTCACGTTGAATTCAATGGTCTGGGTAGCGGCAATACCCCGGCTATTACGCACTTCAAAAACAACAGGTATCACTTTAATTGGTTTAGCCCGGTTGGTCAGGTCGAAGCTGGGTGTCCAGCTAAAATGGCCCAGTGAATCGAAGTCCATACCGTCTATTTTGCCCTGAGTAATGGCGTAGGTAAGTGTATCGGTAGGGGAACTACCCCCGGTTTTTACCGTGAATTGGAGGGGAGTTCCTTCAGACAGAAGGGTCCAGTCGACCTGTTGCGGAAAAACGAGTTGGGGAGGTTTAACATCCTGCGCCCAGCCACAAATAAACGTACACCAGAGCAGAGAGAAAAGAAAAGCAACTTTTTGGGTCATGTTGTAGCCCGAACGGTTTGGTTATTGAGGTTAACGCAAAAGTACAACGAAGATTTTACCTCTACGCTCCTTTTGCGACTTTTCCGGGCTTATACTAGCCAAAGAACTCAAAAGGTGGTATTATTTCAGGAAATTAGCCAACAGAAAAAGCCGCTACCTACATGGGCAGCGGCTTTTTCTGTAAGGCTAGGCTTTACTTTTTAGGAGCAGGGGCAGGCGTAGTGGCTTTGGCAGGCTGGGCTGCCTGGTCCTGGCCGGGTACGGGTGGGGTAATCCCTAACTTCTTAAATACCAGATCCGTAATATTGCTCTCTTTAGTTGCATAAAGGAGCAATACGGCTGTGCCCGCACCGGCATCGGTGTTGAGCACGTGCGTGTAGCCATTCTCAACGGCAACAGCATCAATGGCTTTCTGGATTTTCTGGGTTACCGGCGTTACGAGTTGCTGATACTTGGTCTGCAAACTCTGCTCAGCTGTACGCTGAAATTCTTGGTAACGACCCTGTAAGCTCTCTAACTCTTTCC
>JBBQUC010000095.1:0-10517 GCA_038212815.1 Cytophagales bacterium | reverse complement strand
GCATTAAGCTGATACCGCTGCTACCAATCTGGTTCTGGCACTGCCTTCGGAGCCGGTCGGTCTGGTTCTTTACCCCCTCAAATCCAACCCTCACGTTTGGTGGCTTTGAAGGCGAAGGCAAGCGCGAAATGTATGAACAACTCCCGCCCGATCTTTATCCCAAAAGCATCTACATTGCCCCCAGCGATGATGTCATTGAGGTAGAACAACAGATTGATGCTACGTTCGGCAGCTACCCCGTGGCCGTGAAACCCAACGTGGGCATGATGGGGCTGCTCTTTCGCATCATCCACTCGCCCGACGATCTCCGGCAGTATCACAAGCGGGTAGGGGTCGATTATATTGTTCAGGAGTTGGTGACGTACCCCATCGAGGTCAGCGTGTTTTATTACCGGATTCCCGGCAGCGAGCGGGGTACCATCACGGGTTTCGTGCGCAAAGACGAACTGGCGGTGGTGGGCAACGGCGAATCCAGACTATCGAGCTTGATTCAGCACTATGTGCCAGTGCGTTTTCGCCAAAACGAAATGCGGGTTAAACATGCCAACCGACTCGACTATGTGGTGCCTAACGGCGAAGTATACCGGCTAAGCCATGCCCTTAATCAGACGCGTGGCGGTCAACTGGTGAGCCTGGCCCGCGAAAAAGACGACCAGCTTTTGGCCGTTTTCGACAGGCTAAGCCACTACACGAAGCAGTTCTATTTTGGCCGGTACGACATCAAAACTACGTCGGTGGCCGATTTGAAAGCGGGTCGCAACTTCTCGATCCTTGAATTCAACGGGGCCGGGGCTGCTCCGCACCACGTCTACGGCAACGGTCATTCGCTCTGGCAGGCCTATGAAATTGTGTTGCACCACTGGGCAATGCTGGCCAAAATTTCGCGCGAAAACCACCGCCGGGGTGTGCCGTACTGGGGTTTTAGAAGGGGTTGGAATCAACTGAAACAAGCCCAAATTCACCTGCAATACCTTAAGCAGATGGATGCGACGTTGTTAGTATAGTATCGTTGCCCGTTCCTCTTTACCTTTGCCCCATGACCAACCGCTATGCCCAACGGGGCGTTTCTGCCCAGAAAGAAGACGTTCACACTGCCATTGCCAAACTCGACAAGGGTCTGTTTCCGAAAGCCTTCTGCAAAATTGTACCCGATACCCTAGCGGGCGACCCCGACTACTGCACCATTATGCACGCCGATGGCGCAGGCACCAAATCGGCTCTGGCGTACCTCTACTGGCGCGAAACGGGGGATTTGTCGGTCTGGCGCGGCATTGCGCAGGACGCGGTGGTGATGAATACCGACGATTTGATTTGTGCTGGGGCCACGGGGCCAATGCTGCTCTCATCCACCATCGGGCGAAACAAACACCTGGTTCCGGGCGAGGTCATTGCCGAAATCATTAACGGCACGGAGGCCGTGTTGCAAATGCTCCGCGAACACGGTATCGAAATATACAGCACCGGGGGCGAAACCGCCGATGTGGGCGATTTGGTACGCACCATTATTGTGGACAGCACCGTAGTTGCCCGGATGCGCCGGGACGAAGTCATCAGCAACGACCGAATTCAGCCCGGCGATCTCATTGTGGGGCTGGCTTCCTACGGACAGGCAACCTACGAAACGGCCTACAATGGCGGCATGGGTAGCAATGGCCTGACCTCGGCCCGCCATGATGTACTGGCCCATTACCTGGCCGATAAATTTCCCGAAAGTTTCGACCCCGCCGTTGACCGTAGCCTGATTTACAGCGGCTCCAAACAGTTGACTGACACCCTGCCCGATCTAGGGGTAAGCGTGGGGCAGTTGATCCTCTCTCCTACCCGCACCTACGCGCCAGTGGCTAAACGGCTCCTCGACGAACTACGCCCGCAGTTACATGGCCTGGTCCATTGCTCCGGGGGTGCGCAGACTAAGGTGCTGCATTTTGTGGATAACCTGCACATTATCAAGGATAACCTCTTCCCAATTCCGCCCCTGTTCCGGCTTATTCAGGCCGAGAGCAGCACCAGTTGGCGCGAGATGTATCAGGTATTCAACATGGGACACCGGCTGGAGGTTTATCTACCCGAAGCCTACGCGCAGCGCATAATCGAGATTGCCGCCCAGTTCAACATCGAAGGCCGCGTAATAGGCCGGGTAGAAGCCATGACGGGCAAACGGGTCACTATTCGAAGCGAAGTGGGCGAATTTGTGTACTAAGATTTCTAGTATTCAGACACCAGCGTCTCGTTAAAGGATACTCCCATACCAACTTAACTAACAATCAATCAACAGAATGCAACAATCATTACCTGCCTGTATACGCCCCGCCCTGCCTGCCGACCAAGCCACTATGATAGCCGCTATCGGCGCAAGCGGACTGTTTCCACCCGATGAACTCGGTGGGTTGGCTGGTCAGTTATGAACCAGCTCACCGCCCAAATTCGGGCCTGCACGGTCTGTGCGGCTCATTTGCCTTTTACGCCCCGCCCGCTGTTTCAGGTTCGGCGTAGTCTCCTGACCACGCTCAACAACGGGTCTTATTTGCGGTTCATCAGTTGCTTCACTAACTGTTTCAATTCATCAAGCTCGGCCTGTTGCTTCTGACTTTGTAGCTGATAGGCTTTTTCTACCCGCTGATTCTGCTTTTCTAATTGAATGCTGTATAAGGTCAACTCCTCGACTTTCTCCAAGAGCTTGGCGTTCATCGTCGCCACATCCATGCCCTCCCGAACAACCTCCTCCGCACTCGGCATACCCGGTAAATGCTGGTGAACTTTGATGTACTGCTCCACCCAAGCCAGCGAGGGCAACGAATAGGAAGAGGCAAACACCTTGTCAGACCAGGCTGCCACCGACACCACCCGATACCGGCCCGCCGGAGACAGCACCACCCGGCCACCTGCATCAACCGTCAGCACCTTATCGGCCACCAGCAGCCCAACCGGACTATCGGCCCGGAGCTGACTGAGCCGAAGTCCCGATTCATGCTCCACTCCGCTGTTGACCTCTAAGCGGGCGGTGGGGGCCGATGTACCAATGCCCACGTTGGCCTCCCGACCCAGCACAACCGCGTTACTCACCGAAACGGTGGCTCCGTAGCCGATGGCCGTAGCGTGGTGGGGCCGTTGACTACCGTCTGCCGTGAGTACATCGGTTTGGGTGCCGATGAGTGTATTCTGGCTACCCTCATCGTGCTGGCCGGTGTGGTAGCCGATATACACATTATCGTCGGAGTTGACCGAGGTTGGCCCGGCCTTGTTGCCGATGATGGTGTTGTGCGAGCCGGTAGAAATGTTGCGGCCCGCATTGACTCCCATAAAGGTGTTGCTCAGGCCGGAGGTAGTCTGATAGCCCGCCTGATAGCCGACGAAGGTGTTGGAGTCGGCGACGGCGTTATAGCCCGTCTGAAAACCGAGGAAGGTGTTGAGTTTTCCGGTTTGGTTTTTATAGCCAGCTTTACTGCCGATAAAGACACTCGATGAGTTGGTGGTGTTAAGGCCCGCCGAATCACCTACCATGACGTTGTTACGGCCAGTCTGGTTCTTGTAGCCAGCCGAGCTGCCCATCAGGGTGTTGCTATAGCCCGTCGTGTTCAAATAGCCCGATTGATAGCCCAAAAAGGAATTAGAAGAACC
The DNA here is from genome assembly GCA_038212815.1 of Cytophagales bacterium. Classification (GTDB taxonomy): domain Bacteria; phylum Bacteroidota; class Bacteroidia; order Cytophagales; family Spirosomataceae; genus JBBQUC01. Next base: position 6,899 of record JBBQUC010000095.1, on the reverse strand, counting down.
TGTCATGTTCAATGAGCCCGCACCACTGCCCAGAAAGGAATTAGAGGACCCCGTCGTATTGGAAAAGCCCGCATTAGTGCCTAAAAAGGAATTAGAGGACCCCGTCGCGTTGGAAAACCCCGCATTACTGCCTATAAAGGAATTATTATAGCCCGTCGTGTTGGAATTGCCCACACCATCGCCCAAAAAGGAATTAGAAGAACCTGTCGTGTTGGAAACGCCTGCACCAGAGCCTATAAAAGAATTAGAAGAACCCGTCGTGTTGGAATAGCCCGAGTTATAGCCCAGAAAGGAATTTTGGGAACCCGTCGTGTTAGAATAGCCCGATCGATAGCCCAGAAAGGAATTATTATAGCCCGTCGTGTTGAAATAGCCCGCGAAATTGCCTGAGAAGGAATTAGAAGACCCCGTTGTGTTAGAATAGCCTGATCGATAGCCCAGAAAGGAATTATCAGAACCTGTCGTGTTGGAAACGCCCGATCGATAGCCCAGAAAGGAATTAGAAGAACCTGTCGTGTTGGAATAGCCCGATTGATAACCAAGAAAGGAATTATCAGAACCCGTCGTGTTGGATCTGCCTGATTCTTCGCCCATAAAGGAATTAGAAGAACCCGTCGTGTTGAAATAGCCAGCCTTACTGCCAATAAAGACACTCTCTGAATTAGTGGTATTATAGCCCGCCGAATCACCCATCATGACGTTGTTGCGGCCAGTCTGGTTATTGTGGCCTGCCGCAACGCCGATCAGGGTGTTGCTATAACCCGTCGTGTTGGCATAGCCCGCCGAACGGCCTAAAAAGGAATTAGAAGTACCCGTACTGTTGAATATGCCCGCACCAATGCCCAGAAAGGAATTAGAAGAACCCGTCGTGTTGAAATAGCCCGATTGAAAGCCCAGAAAGGAATTATTAGACCCCGTCGTGTTGAAATAGCCCGATTGATAGCCTAGAAAGGAATTATTAGACCCCGTCGTGTTAGAAGCGCCCGCAGTAAAGCCCACAAAGGAATTATTAAGGCCCGTCGTGTTGGAATAGCCCGCAGTAAAGCCCACAAAGGAATTACCATAGCCCGTTGTGTTGGAATAGCCCGATCGATAGCCCAGAAAGGAATTAGAAGAACCCGTCGTGTTGGCATAGCCAGCCTTACTGCCAATAAAGACACTCTCTGAATTAGTGGTATTATAGCCCGCTGAATCACCCATCATGACGTTGTTGCGGCCGGTCTGATTGCTATAGCCAGTCAAACTGCCCATCAGGGTATTGCTATAGCCCGTCGTGTTCAAATAGCCCGATCGATAGCCCAGAAAGGAATTAGAATAACCAGTCGTGTTGGAAGCACCCGATTCACGGCCCAGAATGGAATTATAATTGCCCGTACTGTTGAAATAGCCCGCAGCATTGCCCAAAAAGGCATTAGAAGAACCGGTCGTGTTGAAATAGCCCGCACCAGAACCCAGAAAGGAATTATAATTGCCCGTCGTGTTGGAATAGCCCGCATCAGAACCCACGAAAGAATTTCTATCACCATTATTGTTTTTGCCGGCCTGATAGCCAATGATCACGCCGTCGCTGTAAGAACCCGAACCAACACCCGCCTGATGACCCACCAACACATTTCGGTACCCCGTTACGTTGTTGTAACCCGATCCAACACCCGAATACACATTGTAGGAGCCTGTCGTGTTGGAGAAGCCTGCCTGATACCCCGTAAAGATGTTATTGTTGCCGCTACTGATGCTATTGCCAGCCTGCGGCCCTACCAGCGTGTTGAAAGTGCCTGGAGTCGAGGAGTTGGCCGAGTTAGCCACGTAGTTGGTTTGGGCCTTTACCAGGCCGGCGCAGCCCAACGCAAGGGCCAGCAAAAGATAGGACAACTGTTTCATGTTCTTGATTATAAGACAATAAAGTCACTATAAACTTAGCGACTATTGCAATTAATCTACCCATCAATTGATTAATCGGCAGGCTGGAATGCGATCAGGGGCCCAGTTGAGCTTAGTTTCCTGACTACCCCCGTTGTGCGCATTGTTCCTCAGGGTCACTGCGTACTTTTATAACGGTCGTTTGTAAAAGAGCACCCATGACATACTTCCCTGACGGCTTTGCGTGACCTGTTCGGCAACCGATATCATCGGAACATACCACCACCCATGGGTGGCCGGGACATACCCATATCCTGGGCTATATTTTTCTTATTTTTCTCATACACGGCCCACAACTGGGGCAGCAATGGCCTCACCTCCGCCCGCCACGACGTGCTGACCCATTCCTCGCGTCCCAATACCCCGAAAGTCTCGACCCCGCCGTTGACCGCAGCCTGATTTACAGCGGTTATAAACAACTAACCGACGAGATAACCGCACTGAGCGTGACCGTTGGTCAACTAATCCTCTCCCCTACCCGAAACTACGCGCCAGTTACCAAATTACTATTGGATGAACTGCGCCCGCACATTCACGGCATGGTGCATTGCTCCGGGGGTGCCCAAACTAAAGTGCTGCATTTTGTCGATAATCTGCACATTATCAAAGACAACCTCTTCCCTGTTCCGGCTCATTCAGGCCGAGAGCAACACCAGTTGGCGCGAAATGAACATGGGCCACCGGCTCGAAATTTACCTGCCCGAAGCCTACGCGCAGCGCGTCATTGACCTGGCTGCGGAGTTTAGTATCGAAGGCCGGGTGGTAGGCAGGGTAGAGGCTGCTACCGGCAAACGGGTCACTATTCAAAGCAAGTGGGCGAATTTGTGTATTGATCGACGCAGGTGTTACTCCCGGGTATTGGCCTGCGTCTCAGCAGATAAACCCTGGCGTACCCATGAAATTCTTTTTGCCCGGCTGCCTGCTTGCCCTGAGTCTCACTTCTTCAGCACAGACCCTGAATTTTCAGACCGCAACGCCCGCCTATCCTGCCGGCAGCAAATCGCATACCTTTACCAACGTGGGCACCCCTGCTGTCGATATTGCTATTTCAGTAACAGGACCTGCGGCTTTCGGCAGTTCAACGCCCAAAGCGGCAGGAACGGGCTATACCAACCTACCCAATTTTGCGACCAAAACGGAGCAGGAAACTTACACTTTTACGTTTAGCAAACCTGTTCAGAACCTTAGCTTTAGCATTACCAATATTGACCAGAGCATTACCGGCTCTAACCCCAATGTGTTTGTTCAGGATCAGTTTACACTCAACGGGGTCGATAACACGGGCGCGTCTATAACCCCCAGTATTAGTTCCAGTATTTACTATACCGTTGCCGGGAACGTGATTACGGCAACGGCCTCCAATAATGCTACCGCTGCCATTGTGTTCAGTGGGTATATTAAAACCCTGACGATAGTGTTTGGCAACGGCCCAAACGCTGGCACTAGCCCAGGCTCGCAGGGGTTCACCATCACAACCCTGACCTGGGGGCTGGTGCTGCCCGTCGACCTCACTTATTTCCGGGCCGATGCCAGTGGGCCATTGGTCAACCTGGCCTGGGAAACAGCCTGGGAACGCAATACGGATCAATTTCTGGTGCAACGCAGCCGCAATCTGGATGAGTGGAATGCTGTAGGTAATCAGTTAGCCAATGGCGATGCCGAGAGCCGGAATACCTACAATTTTACGGATGAGCAACCGCTGGAAGGTCTCAGTTACTACCGGCTGCAACAACTCGACCGCGATGGCCGCTCGGCCTTCTCCAAACCCGTATTCGTGCGGGTCGATAGCAACCGTCCGGCGGCAGTTATAGCTCCCAACCCCAGCAATGGCCAGCAAATTGGCCTGCGGCTGACAAAGATGCAAAGCCCCACCGCCCGGCTTAGCACGCTGACGGGTCTGCCCATAGCCGGGCAGCTCCTGTTGCAGTCTGAAAATACGGCCACCTGGCAACCCGACATAACCCTGTCCGCAGGAGTGTACCTGCTTACCCTCACCGAAAACGACCGCCGACAGGTACTCACGGTAGTGGTGTATTGACCGCAGATTATTTTGCCCGAACCATCTGCACATTGCTAACCGTAGCCTCTTCAATTTTGTCGGGCTTGTGCGAGCAGATGAACAACCCCAGCATAGCCCCATCGCTCAGGTTGGGCATATCATGGGTGCCTACCGTCTGCAATTCACCACCTTTTTTGGCTACCCGCATGATATAGGTAGTGCCTTTGCGCTCCAACTGCACGGTTTGCACACTCTTTTCGGGGCTAAAAATCTCATCCTGCGGGTCGCGCATGGCATTACCTTTGGCTACTCGCCATTGCAGCACCGTCAGGCCATCGCCATGCACCACCGCGCTTAGGTGAGACGCATCCTCGTCGGCAGACTCCCGCACCATCCAGCCTACTTTCCGGTGGGGGTCGGTGCCGGTGCCAACAAAGGTAAAGTCGGCAGTGGCCGTAAAATCGCCGTCTATTTTCCGGAACAGGTACTGAAACTCATCGCGCTTGAACCAGATGTTATACCCCGACCCCGTTAAGGTGTAGGTTTTGGTAGCTTTATCATATCGGGCTGATCCAGGCAGTTTGGGATTACCAATGTCGGCACTCGTCCGAAAATCACCAATTTTTTTGGCGGGGGCAAAACTGATTAACATATTGATAGCGAGTAGCGAGGGGAAGATAAATTTCATGCTGATAGGGGTTAACGGTTAGAAGAATAAGAATTTTTTCCGGCGATACAACTTCGGCAAATCCGTCTCGAAGAGCGTATAGGGATCGTTGTAGAAACGGATGAAATCGGGAACGCTGGCCTGCCCCGGATAGGGCGCGTAGAAGTGGGTGGGGCTGCGGGCATCGTTGCGCCAGACCAGCACGTAGGCCAGTTTCATCTTTTCAGCGGTTAGTGCCTTTAGCAGGGTATTGGTCCACCAGGTTGTGTCAGGAATCGACTCCAGGCCGGTTTCGGTGAAGGCCGCCAGTTTACCGGCTTTCCCGGCGTAGTCAGACACAATTTTGAGTTTAACAATACCAGCCTGGAGGTTATAGCGACCGTTACGGCCAAAATCGGCGTAGTTGTCCACGCCCAGCACCTCCACCCAGTCATCGCCGGGGTAGCGATCCAGGTAATCGGCTTCGGTTTTAAACAGACAGTCGGGCGAGAACGTGTAAATGAAGTTATGCACTTGCAGGCTGTCGCGCAGGTAAGCCACCGTAAATCGCCACAGGGCCGTAAAATCATCGCGCTGGCAATGGGGTTTTCCCCACCAGAACCAGCCTCCATCGAACTCGTGATAAGGCCGGAACAGCTTCGGCACCAGCTTGCCATCCTGCCCCCGTACCGACCGGGCCAAACTACCTACTGTTTGCAAAATGGCCTTGTATTGAGCATGGTGAGAGCCACCCGGAATGAGGTTGGCCACGGCAGGGGCTGATACAGAGTCTTTCCAGTAAAACCCCGTTTGGGGCGTTACCGGATTGGCGAAATGCCAGGCAACGGTGGTTACGCCCCCCCGGTTGTAGGTATCGGCAATTTGTTTCCGTAACGATTCTTTAGTACGTTCGATAGCCTCCGGCGACCGGCCTGACAACCCGCTAAAATCAACCCCAATTACGGCGGGATGCGAGCCGCTTACCGATTTCACATCGGAGCGACCCGGCTCATCCCGCCAGCCGTGACCATATTCGGTGGCGTGCTGATGCCCGAACAAAATATGCTTCCGGGCCAGTTTGTGCAGGTTATGATACAACGCCTTGGTTTCGGCAGTAGCCTGAGCATCAATGAGCTTAGGTGCTGGAGCGGCATAGCCCAGGGTTAGGATAAAGAAGGTGAGTAAATGGCCCATTCCTACTCGAATTTAGTTCGTATGGTTACGCCAGGCCACGAATCGGTGCGGAAGGGGCTGACCGGGAACCCCGCTGCATTGAACAGATTAGCTTCTTCGGGCGCATCGGTCCAGGCATAGCGCACGGCCACGGGTTTTGGCACTGCCGGGTGCGATACCACCACCTGGTTGCCCACAATCTCGGCTTTGGCATAATAAAACACCTTATCGTCGCCCGCAATCTCAAACCCTTTCAGGTAGTTGTACTTGTCTTTTACCCGCAGGCCATCGGCTACGTGTTTGAAGCTGACAAGCGCCTTGCCACCCGCAAACGAAACGGTGTCGTACAGCGGTGAACTGTACGTAATAGCCTGCCCATAATCTAATTTCAGGGCGTTAGCGGCCAGCCGGTGGGCCACATCCTGCTTGTTGGTGGGGTGAACGTCGGCGGGGTTGCCAATGTCGGTGGTAACGGCCATGCCTGTTTTGGGCAGGTTCAGCGTCATGTTCTGCGCTTCGCGGAGTTCGGCCCAGCCACTTCCCTGATTGCTGCTTTGGTTGCCCCCAAAACTCGACAACTGCACAAAGTAGAACGAGAAATTCTGACCCCAACGCTGCCGCCAGTCGGTAATCATCAGCGGAAATGTTTGCCGGTACTGATACGCCCGGCCCGCATTGCTTTCGCCCTGATACCACAGTACTCCCCGGATACCAAATGGCACTAATGGGGCAATCATGGCATTGTAAATGCTCACGCCCACATTGTTCATAAACCGCTTATAGGTGTGCTGTTGCCCAAAGGCGGGCATAATCTGCCAATCTTTTGCCAGACTAATACGCTGCAAGGCACTGGATACATACAGGTCGTTGGCCGAGCCTTTGAGTCCCAGCCCGTACCAGGCAGGGTTTACCATCTCGCCCAGTTTAATCAGGAGCCGGTTTGGGCCGGGTTTCCAGGTATTGGGCGGTAAAGTCAGGGTTCGTACCCCCGGTAGCACTCCCTCGGCTACCCGTTTGCCATTGATGTAAATCTCGTTGGGGCTGTCATTTTCGGCCAGAGCCAGGGTTGTTTGTCCGGCAGCCATCTCGTCGGGAATGTCGATTTGGCGGGTCATATACCCCTGCCCCTTGAACCCGTGCATATCTTTCCACTCCCATTGG
>JBBQUC010000094.1:0-10567 GCA_038212815.1 Cytophagales bacterium | reverse complement strand
GTCATGCTCTCCAAAAATCTCGATAAAACGATTCGGTTGCTACACCTGAAAAAACACCGGCAACAACAGGGGCAGTTTCTGGTCGAAGGGGCCAAAAGTGTGCAGGAGGTGCTGAGGTCTGACTTCCAGGTCGAGTTGCTGCTGGCTACCGAAGGATTCTACAAAGAAAACACCCGGCTGGCAGACCGCCAACGCCCCCAACTCGAAATAGTGACCACCGACGAGCTAACCCGTATCAGCACACTGGAAAGCAACAACGCGGCCCTGGCTGTGGTCAGAACGAAACCCAATGCGCCTTTAGTAGTCCAACCCGGCGAAATTGCCTTGATTTTAGACGACATCCGCGATCCGGGTAACCTCGGTACCATTTTCCGAATTGCCGACTGGTACGGTATTCGCACCGTTCTCTGTTCTGAAACTACGGCTGAGGCCTACAATCCAAAGGTTATTTCGGCCAGTAAAGGTTCTTTTACGCGAGTACACTGGTGGTATGGCGATGTGGTGCAGTTGCTGAGTCAGGCAGTTAGTCAGTCAGCGAGTCGGGCAGTGGTATATGGAGCCTTTTTGGATGGCGACAATGTACATGCGGTTTGTTTCAAGACGAATCAGGCTACTAACCCTACCTACCTGATTATGGGCAACGAAGCCAATGGCATTCGTGCGGCACTGGAACCGTTCGTCACCCAGCGACTTACCATTCCGCGCTATGGCGAGGCCGAATCGTTGAATGTAGGCACTGCCACGGCGGTCATTCTCGATAATATGCGCCGGGTTGCTGGCGGCTGAGTCTTTATCCTCCTAACGATCCTGTTATTATGTACCGGCTCTTTGGATTGTTTTTTCTAGCGATGGCCCCAGCCTTACTGGTGCGTAGGGAACCGCTGCCCGACAACCAGCCGGTTTATACACAGTTTTTGGTGAACAAAACCCAGTTTCATGAGCAGGTACAGCAGTTGGCCGATTATGTACAGGCCGATGCAACCGCCGACTCGCTTCGGGCTGCGTTTGGGCGCAGCCGTTTAGCCTATAAACGGATCGAGTGGCTGTTAGACTATTACCAGCCGTTTATGGCCGGACACGTCAATGGCCCACCTGTGCCGGAGGTTGAAGAAGACGAGCCGGGCCAGTATCTGACGCTGCCAACCGGCCTACAGGTAATCGAGCCGTATTTATTCCCCCACTATGACCCCGCTAAAAAAGTAGCCCTAAGCCGCGAACTGACCGTGCTACTGTCGTATTCAGTGCGCTTAGAGCAGAGTATTCCCGCTGACCAGCTAACAGATGCTAACCTGTTAGAAGCCATGCGGCAGCAGTTATTCAGGTTGCTTACACTGGGCATTACCGGCTACGACGCGCCTGAAGCCCGAAGCGGAGTAGCCGAAGCGGCTATAACGCTCCGTACCCTTCGGGATGTTTGGCAAGTATATAGCCCAAGACTTTCCCAGCCACTCGCCAACCAAATAGCGCACCGCTGGACCGATGCGATCAGGAACCTTGACTGTGGCGGCAGTTTCGATGAGTTTGACCGGGTAGCCTTTATTCGGGAGCAACTCTACCCGCTTTGCCGCTCCATACAACAGGCTCGCCAACAACTCGGCATCGTAGCTTCGGGTGGGCGTTTCCTCTCACCTGCGGTGGCAACCCTGTCGGATTCAGGTGCGTTCCGGCCTGATTATCTCATTGTTTATCAGGAGTTTGCCAGCACTCCGCAAAAAGTGGCGGTAGGCAAACTCCTGTTTTTTGATCCGCTGCTATCGGGAAATAATGCCCGGAGTTGCGCGTCGTGCCACCAGCCGGAGCGGGCGTTTACGGATGGGCGCACTAAAAGCCGGGCGTTTGGCAGGCTAAAACGAGTGGCCCGCAATGCGCCTACCCTGCTGAACGCTGGGTTGCAAAAAGGTCAGTTCTACGATTCACGAGTAGTTTATTTAGAAGACCAGGCCCACGATGTGCTGAAAAATGCCCACGAAATGCGAACATCGCCCGAAGCAGTAGTAGGGAAATTGTCGGCCAGCAGGGAGTACAAAACCCTGTTCAGCAATGCGTTTACCGACGGCCTCACCGCCCCGAATGTCCGCAATGCGCTGGCTTGTTATATCCGCAGTCTGACGAGCCTGAACGCCCGACCTGACCGTTACCTGCGCGGAGAAAAGGAGTCATTAACGGCTGACGAACAGCAGGGTTTCAACCTGTTTCTGGGCAAAGCCCGCTGTGCTACCTGCCATTTCTTTCCGCTCTACAACGGCTTTGTGCCACCTCACTACGACAAAATGGACAGCGAAATAATTGGTGTGCCGCGTCGGGCTAAAACTCGCAACGCCCGGCTCGACCGCGACGCTGGCAAGTTCAATGCTTTCCAGAAAACCAGTCAGCGGTTTGCCTTTAAAACCCCCACCGTGCGTAATGTAGCCCTCACTCCCCCGTATATGCACAATGGGGTGTATCAGACGCTGGCCCAGGTAGTTGATTTTTACAATCGGGGTGGGGGCCGGGGCATAGGCATTCCTCTCGATGGGCAAACCCTGCCCCAAGCCCCCCTGAACCTGACCGGTGCCGAACAGCGGGCATTGGTGGCCTTTTTGCAGGCATTGACCGATACCACCGGGTTAACCCAGCGGCCCCGGCAGTTGCCGCCGGTTGAAGGCCACCGCGCCTGGAATCGGCGAAAACCCGGTGGCCGCTATTGAAGGAACTAGGGCGTTAACCTAAGTCTGGCATTAGTTCCGTACTGGATTTTGATGCCCGCATCGAAGCTAACCTGTAGCCCATACGCCACAATGTTGTTCGGGATTACGACGGTATGTTTTAGCTGTAGTAAATCGGTACTGAGCGGAATCCGGTTGCCTGACCAGACCATTGGATCATTCCAGTTGCCCGCTTTTACGGTGAACATGGCCCCTGTGCCGCTAACCTGCACTCTGAAAACATCCTGCACACAGTTTTTACTATCATGTACGGTGAAGGTTGCGCTGGTGGTGGGGCTAACTACCACCGAACGGGTAGCGGCTGTAAAGGTGGCGTTGGTTGGGCTAGTCCATTGATAGTCGCTGATGAACGATGCCGCTAACGTTGCCGAGCTACCCGGCGAGAGTGTCAGCGACTGTAGTACACCCACGTCTTTCATGATGGTAAACTGGTCAGCGATAGTATAGGAGGACGGTGCCTGGTTCTGCAAAAACTTGGCATCTAATCGGTTATCTTCTACTTCCATAAAAAACGATCCACCGATCAGCTTTTGGGTAGAAACCATGACCGCATGGTTGCCTAAGGCGGCATTATGGTCTAAGGCTCCCGCCGAGCCAGAGACGACATAGACCGTACCTTGTTTCTTTTTTTCGGAGGTATTCTTGTACAGGCACGAATTGGCCGACCCGTCGTAGCGGCCCGAACTGTTATCTTCAGCAAACCGATACGCTGACGGATTGGCCACAAAGTCGCTCATGGGGCCGGTCTGGTCGTGAATCGGGTACGAGCGTTCATAAACGTGACTGTGGCCGAGGATAACCAAATCGACCCCGAAGCGTTCGAGAATGGGGTTTATCCGCTGGCGAATGGCAATCAGGTCCGACTCGGTTTCGGAGTTGTGCGACCCCTGCGTGTAGGGCGGAAAATGCAGATAGACAACCTTCCATTTTTGGGTCGTAGCGGCCAAATCCTGCTTCAGCCAGATGGCCTCCGGGTGGTTGGTAGTGTCGGAATAAAACCGGATATCGGTGCCGTTCACATTGCGGGTGCCGAAGCCGTCGAGCATTATAAAATGCACCGGCCCATAATCGAACGAATACCACTCTTCAGTGCCCGAAGCCACCCCGCCCCCCTCGGCATTGGCGGGCAAATTAAAGATGGAGAAATCGGGAATGTTATGATTAGCCGCGAGGGTGTTGTTATTATTATAATCGTGATTGCCCGGAATGGGGAACAGCATCGAGTTTTTCAACAGGCTCGTTGATTGATAGGCTTCAAAAAAATTGGTCTGATACTGCGCGTCGTCGCCATCATACGAGTTGTCGCCCGTGAGCATCCACAGGTCGGTGGGAGTATTGCCCCGAAAGGCCAGCCAGCCATCGCGTACTTTGGTCTGGTTGTTATCCACGATGTTATTTCCACAGTCGCCAAAGCTGGCGATGCGAATTTTTCGGGTCGTATTGGCAGGTGGAGCCGTCAGAAAATAATTATCCGGCCCTTGCTGTAGCACCTGTGTCGTGGTGCCAACGCTGTAAAAATACTGCCGGTCGGGGGTGAGGCCAGTCACACGAATTGTGTGTTCGGTAGTACTGGCCGTTTCGCTGACAACGCCTGTCAGGCTTGTGGCCGATAAGCCATAGGTAACGCGCCCCAAGGTGGGCACATCGGTGCGCCAGCGGATGGTAGCCGCTGTTTGCGTACCCAATTGCAAATAAGGGCCGCGTGTGATAACAGCGGCTCCCTGCGCCCGCATCTCTACGTTGACCGTAATATCGGAACTGCTCAGACTGGCCTGGTGAATTTCGACGGCAATACTATTGTCGCCGTTCTGCAACAGGGTACTGCTAACGGGTTGCCAGGCCGACCAGGTTTTTTCGTTGGCAGCATCGACCGCTGCCGAGGCCAGCGTGGTAAACGAAGGCGGGCCAGTAGGCATCAGGTTGGTGTTGCCGTTCACATCGCGGGGCAATTCAGTGCCGTTTATATAGACCAGAATTCCATCGTCGTGCATAAACCGCAACTCATAACCAGCGTTTGCCGCCACGTTGGGAATGTTGATTTTCTTGCGAAAATAAGTCGTTACAAATTTATTGGCCGGATTGGTGCCAAAACTGATATAGTTGGTGTATGGGTCGGCATTGAAAGGGTTGCTGCTAGCTGGGTCAACAGTGTTGAGGTTTGGGTCGTCGGTTTCGCCGTAGCCCATACGCCCCCGGCTCACCGTACCGATGTTGGTTTGCTGCCAGTAGGAGTCATCGAACCCCAGTGCCCGCCAGGCCGTACCCTGGTCGATGCCATTGTCGGCATATTTCCAGTTGGTGGTGGTGAGTGAGGTAATGGGCAGCGATGCCGGAGCCAGCACGTTGGTATTGGCCTCGGCAATGAGTTCGAGGTTGAAACTAATATCCGAACTGGCAGGCCCAACCTGATGAATTTCAGCGGCTATCAGGTTGGAGGTTCCAGGCCGGACAGCCCCATTGGGCAGGTAAAATTCGTGCCAGGTTTCCTCTTCAGTAGTTATATTGGCATAGGTAGTATAAGAAACTACCCCTGAAGCTAGTCCATCCCGGCGGATTTCTACGCCATTGAGGTACAGAACCAGGCCATCGTCGCGCTTGTAGCGAACTTTATAGCGGAAGCGCGTCAGTACCCCAGCATCGGTAAACGTCTTTCGGTAATACGAAGTGGGATATTTGTTATTCCCATCGTTGAGGGCGTTATCTGGATTAGGGCCGTACAACAGGATTGTTGCTTCGCCCCCATCGCCATACCCCAACTCCGATGCCCCCGACGACCAGGAAGTAGGGCTAGAGTCGTCGTAACCGAGGTCTTTCCAGGTATAGGTTGTTGCGCCTACCGTTTGGTTGGGTGGGGTTGCGTTTTTATCAGAGTAACGCCAAACGGCTCCTGAAGCCACGAGCGTTGTGGAGGTTTGGGCGATAGCGGATGTACAGTATAGCCACAGGAGTATCAGAAGCCGGGTTGTTTTCATAAGCTAATAGTAACTTGCACAACATGAAGTTACTATTAATTTTTTATTATCAACTTATTAATACAAATTTTTTTAGAAAAATTTGTATTAATAAAAGAAAATAGGGGCATACTCGCATGAACGAACGTAGGTGTAAATAGATGTACTTGTTCTAGAATTGCGAGTAATGTTTATCGCCCTGTTTGGCCCTGCCAATAAACCCATTCAGTCCCATTGGTGTTACCTGCACTCTAGTAAGGCTAACTCACCCACTACAATAAGGGCGACTTTATGCCGGGGAGTATGCATCTGTCAGGGTTTAGCTAAGGGGTATTTCCAGCCAGCTACTTCAGCATAATCCGCACCTGGCCCGCTTTCAGCCCATTAGCGGTTGCGGTCAATGTCACGGCTCCTTTCTGTCCCTTGGGCCGGATGATGGCTAACCCAACTCCCTGATACGCCTGCTTGTGGTTTTGTTGAAAACTGGACAGATCGGCCCGATTACCGTTGCCTACGCCCGCCAGGGTAGCGTTCCCCGTTAGCCGGTACGTGATTTCCAGATCATCAATCGAGGGAACAACGTTGCCGTTCTGGTCAATAATTTCGGCCCGAACGTAAGACAGATCATTGGCATCGGCCTTGATCGTCGTTCGGTCGGCCACTAACCGAATAGCAACAGGTTTACCGGCAGTTGCGAGGGTGCTTGAACCGACTTCTTTCTCGCCATCAAACGCTCTGGCAGTGAGGGTTCCCGGGTGGTAAGGCAGGGTAAAGGTAGCGGTAATCGAGCTGTCTGGGACAGCCTGTTCGGCAATGAGTTTGCCATTCAGTTCCAGCCGTACCCGCTTGCTTCGGGTATAGACGTTTACCTGCATGGGCTTCCCTTCCTGGCCCTTCCATGTCCAGCTTTTCAATTCGTCAGGAAAACCCCAGGGCGACCGGACTTCTTTTTTGCCAGCCGGTATTGGGCGGTGAATCAGCATTTCGATGGGGCTGTTGCGCCAAACCACGTTCTGATAATAAGAAGCGGCTTTGCGATTGCCAATCAGGTCTAAATCGCCACAATTGGCGTTGAAGACAGGCCAGGAGTTAGGCGAGAAAAAGAGTCCCATACTCATAAGGCCGTGGGGTGTTTTGGCTGATTCTGGCAGCAGCGTTGGCCCTCCAATGTTGGCTTCGCCGATATAATCCATGGCCGTCCAGCTAAAGCCGCCGATCACATACGGGTATTTTTCGGCTACATCCCAGTTTTCCAGGGCCGCCGACGGATAATATTCGGTAGCCATAAACAGCTTTTGGGGGTGTTTGGCGTGCTCGGTTTCATAGCGGTGTATCGTGGCCGCATCGCGTTGCATGGCATCGTTCGGGCCATTCACAAAATAATTGTACCCATCCACATCTAAATTTGCCAGATGCGGGGCGAACGCTTCCCACTTGTAGTTGATCTGTTGAGGCAAGTACAGCATGGCTTCGGTTACAGCCCGCGTGGGGTCTAACCGGCGAACTTCATCGGCCAACTGTTTCGCAATCCGGTGTCCCGATGTATCAGCAGCTTCCCAAATTTCATTGCCAATGCCCCACATAATGATGGACGGATGGTTGCGGTCGCGCAGCATTATGGCCTCTATATCCTTCTTCCACCACTCCCTGAAATACTGGTGATACCCGTTTTTTACCCCAAGTTTCTCTTTCTCCCACATATCGAAGGCATCGGTAACGACCAGCATTCCCAATCGGTCGCAGGCAGTAAGCAAGGCCGACGACACGGGGTTGTGACTGAGCCGAATGGCGTTATAACCCGCTTCTTTGAGGAGTTCTATCTTGCGTTCTTCGGCCCGGTCGATGCTTGCTGCTCCCAACGGCCCGTTATCGTGGTGAATACAACCGCCTTTTAATTTGACCACCTGCCCGTTCAGCAGAAACCCTTTTTGCCCGTCAAAGGCAAGGCTCCGAATACCAAACGGGGTGGTGGTTTGGTCGAGGGTCTTGCCGTCGGCAATGAGGGTTACTTTAGCGGTGTATAAGACCGGATTTTCCAGCGTCCACAAAGCTGGTTTATTGACGGTTACATGCTGGGCAAACGCAGCTGTGCTGTGGGCAGCAAGAGTCACAGATTGTTTCTGGATCGCAACCACCTGACCGGCAGGACTAACTACCTCAACCCGTACCTCTATTGCTTTACTTTGGGCAGCCGTGTTCTCAATGGTGCTTTGTACGTTTACCTGAGCCGCCCCCGGTGCCATGCTGGGTGTGGTCACAAAGTTACCGTTTATGACCGTATGCGCCGGATTCAGGGCCGTTAGCCATACATGGCGATAGATGCCCGAACCTGCATACCAACGGCTGTTTTTGCCTAAATTTTTCGCCCGAACCGCCATTACATTCGGTTTACCAATAGGGTTCAGGAAATCCGTAAGGTTATACGAAAAGGCGGTGTAGCCATAAGGGTGATTGCCCAGATGGTGTCCATTCACCCACACGTCGGCATCCATATACACCCCATCGAAGGTAATGTAGATTTGTTTTCCGACGTACTGTTTATCTAATGTGAATGTTTTGCGATACCAGCCCACGCCCCCTTCGGTGAAACCCGTTGCCGACTTACCCACCGATGCTTTGGTGAAAGGCCCCTGCACGCTTCCCGCCTGCTGATTGGGCAGGTCTTCGATGCTCCAATCGTGGGGCAACGTCAACCTGCGCCAATCGGTATCGGCATACGCTGGGCTTTCGGCCTGAATGAGACTATCCTTTTTAAATCGCCAGTCGGTATTGAACAAAATAGCGCGGGAATCCTGGCCATGAAGGCTGAACGATACCAGCAATGCGCTAAACAGGAATAAGGTCAACAAACGTATCGGTCTCATATACAGAAGCTTTAACAAGCAGTGTCTTACTGTTTAACCCGCACACCTGTAGCATCGAGCATACTCATCACCGACCCTTTCAAATGGTCATCGTCCACTTTGGTCAGCTCAAGGGGAACCTCACCGGCCTGATCCGTATTGAAGTAGAGCGTCAGTTTGTTGGCTTCTTCTTCGACTTTAGTGATCGGCATGGCGGGTTTCGTACCCGTGGGGTCTTTCAGCTCACCCGTTAGTTTACCGTCTTTACGGATCAGTTCGGTCACCATTTTTACGTCGCCATCAGGTGTACCGATTATCGTGATTTCCCATTTGCCGACAAAAAAATCAGGGGCCGTAGCGGTTTGAGAAAAGCCCCTGGCGCAAACCCCAAGGAGGAAAATGAACAGAAACAGACTTACTTTTTTCATCTTTGTACTTGTTAAAACGTGAAACTTAATTGAAAAAGTGACTGATTATTAGGCGTTTAATTTTGACTAAAGCTTAAGTCGTAAATTTTAAGGAATAGAGGTAAGGCGTTTTTTTATATTACGTACATTTTACGGAATGTTTTTTATCTTTGACGGATGAACTCAGAAGAAGACGTTGCCGACTTTGTTAAAAACGGCCATCAGCAGTACCTGCCCCACATCAGCATCGACCCGGTTATTTTTGGCTACCACGATCAACAACTCAAGATTTTACTCCTGAAATGGGTAGGGCTTAATGGATGGGGGCTACCAGGTGGATTTATTCGGCGGAGAGAGCCGCTGAGTCGGGCAGTCCACCGCGTCTTACAGGAGCGAACGGGCTTAGACGATGTATTCCTGCAGCAGTTCCATATTTTTGGTGATTCGCCCTATCGGGTTCAGGGGCAACGTGCCAGCGAGTTTGCCGAAAAATATGGCCTGACCGTTGATGACGATAGCTGGTTGTTTGAGCGAACCCTGTCAGTTAGCTACTTTGCCTTAGTCGATTATGTGAAGGTTAGCGTCAGAACAGACTTTTTCACCAATGAGTATCAATGGTGTGATGTGAGTGCCATTCCGCCCCTTTTATTTGACCAGAACGAGGTGGTAGAAAAAGCGTTGACAACCCTGCGGCTCCAGCTTTATCACCAGCCGATTGGGTATAATCTGTTGCCCGAAAAATTTACCCTGCCCGAAATCCACCGGCTGTATGAGACCATTTTGGGCAAAGAACTGGATCAGCGCAACTTTTCTAAAAAGCTCGTGGGGCTGGGGCTGATCAGGAAACTTGATGAACGGCGGGCTATTGGCCCCCACCGCTCACCGTTTCTCTATCAATTTGAAAAAGAAGCCTATGAAAATGCCTTAAAACAGGGCATTGTGCATACGTATTGATTAGCTAACTCCGCTTACATAAACGAACTCATCGACGACTCATTAGCGAGTTCCTGAGCGTGTTCTTTACCAAGGTACTTATCAATGTAATGGTGAGCTACATACAGCAGAGGGGTCAAGACAATGGCGGTGGTGGCTTTGTAGAGGTAATTGATAATGCCGACCGCAATCACCTGCGTGATCGACCAGTTGCCGAAGACGTAAAAAGCTATGCCCAGCACCACAAAGGAGTCCACCAGTTGCGATACCAGAGTGGAGCCGGTGGCCCGCAGCCAGATTTTGCGGCTACCCGTAATACCCCGCAGGTACTGAAACACCGACGCATCGAGAACCTGGCCAATCAGGAAAGCCGTGAGTGAGCCGATGATGATGCCCAGCCCCTGCCGGAAAATCATCTGGAAAGCATTATTGATGTTAATGGCATGGCCCGCGCTGTCTTTGGCATTCACATCGAGCCAGAACTGCGCCGGGGGGAGGGTAGTTACGGCATAGATAATCAGAAACGAGTAAGCCACAAACCCCGCCGTCAGAAATGAGATACGCCGAACGCCCGCCTTGCCATAATACTCGTTGATAATATCGGAGGTGATAAACACAAACGGCCAGATAACGGCCCCGGCGGTTAGGTTGAAATCGAGAACAAAACTGCCAAATAAGTGGATTTGGGCAGGTTTTAAGCCAAGTGTGGCTTCGCCCGAGAAGATTTT
>JBBQUC010000093.1:0-10723 GCA_038212815.1 Cytophagales bacterium | reverse complement strand
GGTGTTGTCGCTCGTATTGCTGATTGTTGTTGTGATTGTTTCGGGTTTGATCGTACTTCTGATCTATTTCTTCGTCGGTATTTTTGTTGGTGTTGGGGCAGGTATGTTCTGGTTGGGGTTAGCGTTTTGTATCTTTCTAATTCTGTATTTATGAAGGAGCCAACAGCATACTGCCAGAAAATACATAAACCGCTTAACTATCGAATGAGTGCTAAAAAATGCCCGTTATCGGCTGATTAACAGTCCGTAGAAGTACCCGTCCCCATACTAACGAACTACGCGTTAAGGCGTATCTCGCCACCGTTTTTCTACCTGTTCGCGGTACGTAGCCCCAAGGGGTATGCGCACGCTACCAACCAGCACATCCCGGCTGCCAATCTGTTTAATTTTGGATAGGGCCGCTACATACGATTTGTGAACCCGCATGAATCTATCGGCGGGGAGTTTATCCAGAACCCGGGCCAGTAAATCGCTGATAACGGTGACTCCGGTATCGGTATAAACTTTGCTAAATGCCCCAAATGCCTCGATATACTCGATACTGGCTACATTGAATCGAACTGATTCCCAACCTGCTTTCAACAAAATAGTGGTGGGGGGCGAGGGAGGAACGGGGGCTGTTACCACACTAATCTGTTCGATAGCGCGGTTAACGGCTCGTAAAAGCCGCTCGAACGAAAAGGGTTTAACCAGATAATCAACTACCCCAATATCGAACGCTTCCAGCGCAAAATTAGGCGTGGATGTGGTCATGATCAATTTAGGCGGGTTAGCCAGGGTCCGTAAAAACGTCAACCCATCCAGGTCAGGCAAATTGATGTCTGAGAAGAGAATATCGACTTTATTATTCTGTAGAAGCGGCAATATGTCCATCGGACGGGCGCAGGTTATCATCATGCTCAGATTCGGAATCCGACGCAGGTAAGTCTGCAAAACAAGTTGGTCAATAGGACTATCTTCCAGAATCGCGTATTGGTACGTAGCCATTGTCATGTTTAGCCCTCTAAGTCAACGTTCATTAAAAATATGCACGTTGATTGTATGGATGCCTGAGTGGTTAAAAGTTAGTCCGACATTAGATGCAGAAAGGTGGATAAAGTAACGAACCGCATTGTGCACTTTATTCCATTTCTGCGCTAACGCCTACCCAACCCTTAAAACAGCCCATGAACCCTGCCTTTGCCCCAGTAATTCGTACATTTTCAAGTACTAAATTAAGGCCCGGCCACAAACGGAGCCGCTCTAACCGATTACGGTTATTCCCTAACAATAACTCCAGGTTATTATTTATTCTTACCCTGCTACTATTCGGCTATATAGCCTTTCATTTTCTGGCTCCGCTCATTGCCAGAGGTATTCTTTGGTAAACTAAGCAAGCACCACGCCAATCCCAAAGAGTAAAACAAACAACAGGGTAGTGAGTGCCAATTGGCCCAACCGTGGATTTAAATCGGCGGCCTGCGGTTGTGCGGCAATAGCTCGCCCATTCAGGATGAATAGGGGGAAAGTAAGTAGGTATAGGTAACTAATGGCAGGGGCATGCAACAGCAACGTACAGCCAACAGCGCAGCCCATTCCACCAATGAGCAGCAGCCAATGGTACTGAATGGCCCGCTTCCGACCCAACCGCACCGGAATTGAATATTTACCGGTGCGGGCATCGGTATCAATATCGCGGATATTGTTAATATTAAGCACGCCCGTAGCAAATAACCCAACGCTACTAGCAGGCAGTAACACCAGAGGTTCAACAGTTACCGTGTGTAGGAAATAAGTGCCCAGCACGCCCACCCAGCCAAAGAAAATTAAAACGGCAATGTCGCCAAATCCTGCGTAGCCGTACGGTCGTTTGCCATTGGTGTAGGCCACGGCAGCGGCAATACTCAACAACCCCAGCCCCAGCAACAGCCAAAACGCCAGCCATCCCGCTTGAGCCAGGGCCACAACCAGCAGCCATATCCCTGATAGCAAGGCCAGCACCGCCGTAATCCGAATGCCCGTCAGCATAGATTCTTTGGTGATGTCGCCCGTGGCCACTGCCCGGCGTGGGCCTACCCGGTCAACCGTATCTTTGCCCGATACAGCATCGCCGTAGTCATTGGCAAAATTGGAAAGGATTTGCAGGAAGGTAGTGGTAAGCGCGGCCAATAACGCTACGCTCCAGCTAAACTGCCCAGCCAGCGGCCCCAGGGGAGAAGCAGCCAAAAAACTGCCCATAATGATGCTAGCCAATGCCAACGGCAGCGTACGCGGCCGGGCCGCAGCAATCCAGGATTTCATAGTGAAGGAGTGAACTAATCAAAGGCCAACGGCCTTCTTAAACTCGGCATCCTGGGGTTTTACCCCGGAGGCAAAAAAATGGGTAAGTAGCCCTTTTTCGTCAATGACGTATTTGCAGAAATTCCAGGTGGGGGATTTGTCATTCCAGCCGTTCAAGGCTTTGGTAGTAAGCCATTTATAGATCGGAGCCTGGTCGCTGCCCAATACCGAGACTTTCTCAAACATGGGAAAGGTTACGCCGTAATTCTTTTTGCAAAACTGAGCTATCTCGGTGTTTGTCCCCGGCTCCTGCCCCATAAAATTGTTGGCCGGAAAACCCAGCACCACTACTTTATCGCCGTGCGCCTTGTAAAACGTCTCCCAGTCGTCGTACTGCGGGGTATAGCCACACTGCGAGGCTGTATTCAGAATCACTACTTTTTTGCCCGCAAATTGCTTCAGGGTAATTGGTTTGCCATTGAGAGTTGTGGCCGTGAAATCGTACAGCGTTTTAGTGGCTGGCGCGGAATTGGCGGGCATAGCCGCCGACGCTTTTTTGTCGGAAAAGACCAGGGTAAGCAGGTTTCTAAACATAAAACCAGAGAGTAAACAGATAACTGCCAGCGCAGCGAGGGTGATAACTAAGGGCTTTTTCATATTACATTTTTTCGGGTACGTCGATGCCTAATAACCACATGGCTTTGCTGATAGTTTCGGCCAATAAAGTCGATAGAAGCAGCCGGTTAGTTAATTTTGCGGGATTAGTTTCTTTTAGAATGCTCAGTTTGTCATAAAACTGGTTGAACGTTTTGGCCAGTTCATACACATACTGCCCCACATACGATGGGGCGTAGTCGGTTCCGGCTTCGGCCAGGCGTTGGGGGTATTGGCTGAGCAGAAAAATCAGTTGCTGCTCTACCTCGTCCAGTTCCGTTGGCTGAGCGATGCCAGTAGCCGTTAATCCCATGTCGGCAGCTTTCCGCATCACCGACCGAATCCGGGCGTGTACATACTGGATATACGGCCCGGTATGCCCGTGCAAATCCACCGATTCGGCGGGGTTGAACAGCATCCGCTTCTGGGGATCGACTTTTAATAGGTAATACTTGAGCGCACCCAGGCCCAATATCTGAAACAGGTCTTCTTTTTCGGTCTCACTAAACTCCTCCAGTTTGCCTTTGGCGGCATCGTCGGCAGCAGTAGCGGCTGCTTCGATGGTTTCGCGCACCAGGTCATCGGCATCGACCACCGTGCCTTCGCGCGATTTCATTTTACCGCTCGGCAAATCGACCATACCATATGACAGATGATGCAGCCCGGCGGCATAGGGTCTGCCTAACCGGCGCATAATAGCAAACAGCACCGCAAAATGATAGTCCTGCTCGTTACCCACCACCCAAATGGAGCGGTCGTTGTGGTAATCGGCAAACTTCATATCCGTTGTGCCTAGGTCTTGGGTAATATATACCGACGTACCATCGGCCCGTAGTACCAGTTTATGGTCGAGGCCCTCGGCGGTGAGGTCAATCCAAACCGAGCCATCGTCTTTCCGATAGAACACCCCGTTGGCTAACCCTTCGTCCACCACATCTTTACCAAGCAGATACGTGTTCGATTCGTAGTAGGTTTTATCGAAACTCACGCCAATAGTTTGGTAGGTTTGGGCAAAACCGGCATAGACCCAGGCGTTCATCTGTTCCCAAAGGGCAATGGTATCGGCATCTCCCTGCTCCCACTTGCGGAGCAACGCCTGCGCCTGTTGCATGAGAGGGGCCTTTTTTTCGGCTTCCTCGGCGGTCATGCCCGTAGCCACCAGTTCAGCAATCTCAGCTTTATAGGCTCTATCGAACAGCACATAATACTTCCCGGCAAAATGATCGCCTTTCAAGCCCGTCGATTCGGGGGTTTCGGCATGGCCAAACCGCTGATAAGCAAGCATCGACTTACAGATATGAATCCCCCGGTCGTTGACCAGGCAGGTTTTAATCACCCTGTACCCATTGGCGGCCAGAATCCGGCTGACCGAATCGCCCAAAAAATTATTCCGCAGGTGGCCCAGGTGCAGCGGCTTGTTCGTATTTGGCGACGAAAATTCAACCATAACCGACTGTCCATTGGCGGGTAACTGGCCAAAATCAGCGTCGGTCAGCATGGCATTCAACACAGATAGCCAGGCTTCGTCGGTAATGCTGATATTCAGAAAACCCTGTACAACGTTAGTACGGCTCACCATTGGGCAGTTAGCCTCCAGATACTGCCCAATGGCCTTTCCAATCTCAGCGGGTGGTCGGCGCAGGGTTTTGGTGAGTGGAAACGTTACGAAGGTATAAATTCCCTCAAATTCTTTTTTGGTAGGTTGCAACGTACTATCACCCGGCGCATTGAGTTCGCCGAATTGTACGGTTATTGCTTGTTGAATAGCGGCAATGAGTTGTGCCTGAATGTTCATTGGGGAGTTTTTGTATTCCACTGACAAAAGTAGTAACGTTTTAGCAGTACTTTTACCTTGTTGCAGCCCACAATCAATATGATTCGCTTCTTCTTATTCGGCCTTGTCTGTTTTCTGGCTGCGCCCGTTTCGGCGCAGCTCAATCAGATACAGCGGCTGGAGTTGGCAACCATCCCCAACTCCGACGAAGATTTCGATGTACTGCCCTTGGCCGAACGGGGGCTTTTAGTAACCATTCAGCGAACCGAGAGCTATGCGCAACAGCCGCACGTTTTTGAGTTTCAGAAGTACAGCACCGCGCTAAAACGGCTCTGGACAACCATCTACAAACAGGATATAAAGTACGAGCCAGTACTCTCGTACCACAACGACCAATACCTGTTCTATCTCTACCGTGAACCTACCAGCGAAGGGATTCAGGTGTTGCGGGTAAACCTTGATGATGGGCTGATTGAAACGTTTGATGGTCACTTACTCTCGCTCATGGATATAGTGCAGTTTAAGGTGATGGGCAACACGGCTTACATTGGCGGCTATTATCACAGCCGCCCTGTGGTGATGTCCTTCTCTTTCTTCGACCGGTCCGTAAAAGTATTACAGGGATTATACGTCAACCACTTGGAACTGAACAGCCTGGAGATAGACGAACTCCGCAAAGAAGTGCATGTATTAGTTCATTCGACCCGCCGACGCTGTAGTTTTGCCATCCGCTCCTACGCGCCCGATGGCAAACTTCTCCGCACCCTCGATTTTGGGGGAGCGCAGTATAGCCTGATTTCAGGCAAGATTTTGCCCGTGAGCGAACAGGAATCGCTGCTGATTGGCAACTACTCTACCGACTGCACCCCTTATTCACAAGGTATTTACGTCACCCGGATTCACCATACCGATTCGGGAAAAATACCAATGGGGGAGATCGCTATACCGACCAAAAAAGGGGTAGTCACACCACCTGAGGCCGAGCATTCTGATGCTATTCGGTATATTGAATTTTCGGAGTTGACCAACTTTTTCAACTACCTCAAGCCCAGGCGGCAACAGCGTATATTGGCTAAAGTTCTGAAAAAGAAGGACCAGGGCAAAGATTACAAGTTCAGATACCGGCTGCTGGTGCATGAGCTGCTGCCTACCCGCACTGGACTGACCCTACTGGCCGAGGTATATTATCCGCAATACCGGGGCACCTCCCTCCCGGCTTATAATGGCATGACTCGCAGTGAACGTTATCTGGACGGTTACCACTATACCCACGCCTTTGTCTGCGGATTCGATAAGGCAGGTAATTTACTGTGGGATAATTGTCTGGCCATCAAAGACCTCAACAATCCGGTGTTACAGGAGATGGTACAGCTATTCCCTCAGGGCGAGCAGATGGTGTTGGCTTACCCACAGGACGGGGGGGTTACGGTAGCAGTTATTGACGGGAATAAGGTAGTAAGAACGGACGAGAGTTACAAGCTGAAACCCAGTTCGGAACAGGAACGCGTAGTGGAGTCGGAGAAAGAAACGCTGTTGGCCTGGTACGGGCAAACATTTCTGGCCAGTGGATTTCAGAAAATTGCCGCAGAGAAAGGCTACGGCACTCCGTCGCGTGAGGTGTTTTATATCAACAAGCTCACCTATAGCCCGGCTCCCCCTGGCGAGGTTAAAGCACAGAAGTGATGTTGATGGCTTCTACCCGTTTTACCTCCGGCACGGCCCGCAGAATGGCCTCTTCAAGCCCCCCCCGAAACGTCATAGCCGACATGGGGCAGGAGCCACACGCTCCAAGCAGTTCAAGCCGCACTACACCATCGTCAGAAATGTCAAGGACTTTAACATTACCGCCGTCGGTTTCCAGATAGGGCCTCATGCTGTCTAAGGCCCGATCTACCCGGTCAAGTATATACTGATTAGCTACCGCTGTATCCATGTCAGCGTTGACAGTTGGTTGTGTTTATTTGGTAAAAATACACGTATTTATTGCCTTTTGCAAGGTATTAGGCTCTCATTACCACGCGCTTCGTTTCATCGAGAGAGGCATTCCGAATGGCTACCTGTTGCGCTACTGCCTCGGCAGCGGCCTGAAACGCTTCTGAGGCTACCAACTCGGTACCCAGTACGGCCGGGCGACCCTCATCACCAGCCTCACGAATGCTCTGCACCAGCGGAATCTGGCCCAGCAGCGGCACACTATATTTGGTTGCCAGTGCTTGCCCACCCCCCCGGCCAAAAATAAAATATTGATTGTTGGGCAACTCGGCAGGGGTGAAATAGGCCATATTTTCAATAATACCCAGCACCGGCACGTTGATCTGCGGTTGCCTGAACATCGCCAGTCCTTTGGTTGCATCGGCTAGGGCCACTTTCTGCGGGGTGGTTACAATAATGGCTCCCGTTACGGGCACCGTTTGCACCAGGGTCAGCACGATATCGCCCGTGCCGGGGGGCAGGTCGATGAGCAGGTAATCCAGTTCGCCCCAGTTGGCATCGGAGAAAAACTGCTGCAAGGCCCGGCCTGCCATCGTACCGCGCCAGACCATCGCCTGATCGGCAGGTACCAGAAACCCCATCGACATGAGCTTGATGCCAAACTGCATGACCGGCTCCATCACGTTCTGCCCGTTTTTCTGCGACATCCGTGGCTCGGCCATCTCGGCCCCAAACATCAGCGGAATGGATGGCCCGTAAATATCCGCGTCGATAATTCCCACTGTTGCCCCCGATTTATGCAGGGCCACCGCCAGATTAGCCGTTACCGTTGACTTGCCCACGCCCCCCTTTCCCGATGCAATGGCAATGATGTTTTTCACTCCCGGCAGCAGGGGTGCATCAAAGCGGGTCGAGGTTACATCAGCAGTCAGGGTGATAATTACGTCGATATGGGGACCAATATGGGTATGAATGGCATCTTCGCACCGCTTGCGAATCAGTTCTTTCAAGGGGCAGGCGGGGGTAGTCAATACTACCGTAAACCGCACCTGATCAATACTCAGGGCTATATCTTTAACCATCCCCAGCGACACCAGGTCGCGTTTGAGGTCAGGCTCTTCTACATGGCTCAGCGCGGCTAAGACCGATTCGGTGGTGAGTTTATACGCGGACATTATCAGTTATACAGTCAAGCAGCCATTTCCGTTCGGCTGAGGTATCAATACAGGAAGGCAGGGCATCGAGCCGAGTCAGTAGCTTGGTCAGAAACTGCCCATAAGCCGGGCTTTGGGTGTGCAATGGCCGATGTGCCAATGCCTGCCGGATAGCGCCCCACTCGGCTATAAAGTGGCGAAGTTCGGCATCAAACGCGCTTTGGGCAAACTTCTCGAAAATATAGTCGTGCGCCTGTGCGGTGGGGTGAATCAAATCGGCCTCATAAAACCGGTAATCGCGCAGGTCGTCCTGCATCAGTTCATACGCCGGGAAATACTGTACCCCCTCATTCCAGGTCGTCAGTTCATGCGCCACTACCCGCAGGGTGGACTTGCTAACCTGGTTCAGTGGCAGGGTATCGCGGGTGTGGCGCACGGGGCTAACGGTGAGCAATACCCGCAGGGTCGGGTTAGCCCGGCGCAGGGCTTTCAGCAGCCGGGTCATCTCGTCGCGCACGTGGTCTATGTGATACAGGTACTTCTCGAACAGATGGCCTGGCTGTTTATGGCAGTTGGCCACCACCTGCCCCGTATTTATATGCCGATACACCACTGCCGTACCCAGCGTAAGCAGAAGCCAGTTAGCCTGTCTCAACGCGGTCCCTACCTGAGCCAGCCGCTCAGTCAACAAAGCCGCCAAGTCCTCACGGGTATGCGCCCACAATGATGAGTGGAAATCGTAATGAAACCACAACCCCTCGCGCTCCAGATACAGTTGTTCGTCGGGCTGCTGACCACTTAAGGCTAACAGCAGTTGTTTGGCCATAGAAACCGGGTTAAACACCGTGCCAAAGGGGTTATTCAGCACCGTCAGTTTATGGGTGGCCAGACGGTTACCCATCACCTCGGCAAAGCACGAGCCAGTAGTCAGAATTCGGTCGGTTAGGCGCAGTGGAACTGGCAGATTATCAGGGGTTAATTCGGTATGAAACTGCATACTAATCTAACAAAAAAACGGAGTGAAAGGCTCCGTTTTTGGCAAAAAATAGGATTATATTTTACGGTAAAATCAGCGACTAAGCAAGGTAATCAAGGTTTCATTACTAACAACTTCATCAAACGCAGCGGCCACCGGAATCCGAAAGCCGGGTATTGTTTTCGATTCGATTTCCTGGTGTATTCGCGCCGTATTTTCCAGTGCGAATGCCTGTACATCCGGGTCTAAGCTATATTGTTCGATAATTAATTTGCGGGTATCCACAATCCAGTATTCCTGAATATCATGGGCGGCATAATCATCAAATTTCACGCCCCGATCAATTTTTTCGGTGCTTTTCGAGAGAACTTCTACAACTAAATCAGGTGCGGGGAACTGCATCATCTCGCTTGTAAACCCGTCAGAACGTGCCGATGTCCAGAAACAGATGTCGGGTTCGTAGTCATTGCGGGTTAGCGAGATCATCGCTTTTTCGGAGGCTACCCGCCCCAGTTTGTGCCGGATAACGTGCGCCTTTAATAAGGCATACAAATTGCCAACGGCCGCCCAATGCCGCTCCTTGACGGGCGATTGCATGATAATAGCACCATTAATAAACTCTGCTTTATGGTCTTCGTTGATCCAGGCGTAAAAATCCTGCCGTTGTCGGGTCTCGTTACGCAGCACAACTTCAGCCTGTTGCAGTAGTAGCTTAAGGTTTGGCGCGTCTAAAAGTTGTTCTAAATCAAGAGCTGGCATCGGCATCGGTTATTTACCCAAATATAACAAAAAAACCGACCGGCACGTCTCATGAACGGCCCGGTCGGTTTGTATAAGCAGTTGATTGGCTTACTCAGCCGCCACTACATCAACAGTAATGGTATGCTTCACTTCCTTATGCAGGTCAACTACGGCTTTGTATTCGCCGAGGTTTTTCACGTCTTCAACCGTAATTTTCTTACGGTCAATATCAAACCCTTTAGCCCGCAGTGCATCGGCCACCTGGGTATTGGTAACTCGCCCGAAAATCTTGCCACTCTCACCTGCTTTGGCCGGAATGGTCAGTTTCAGTTCGCCCAATTGTTCGGCAACGGCCAGAGCATCGTTTTTCACTTTCTCGGCTTTGTGAGCCGCCTGCCGGATATTCTCGGCAATCATGCGTTTGTTGGAGTCGGTTGCCATCATGGCAAACCCCTGTGGGATCAGGTAATTCCGACCGTAGCCTGGCTTCACTGCCACTACATCGTTTTTATAACCTAAGCCGGTAATATCGGTTTTTAATATGATTTCCATTGATGTAAAAGTCGTAAGTCGTATAGGTCGTAAGTCGTAAGGCATGTAGGCAAGCTGATGCTTACGACTACTGCGACTTACGACTTATGACTACCGTTTATTTCAAAGAATCTCCCACGTAGGGCAGAATGGCAAGCTGACGGGCACGTTTTACGGCCTGACCCACTTTACGCTGGTATTTCAGGCTGGTGCCGGTAAGCCGACGGGGCAGAATTTTGCCCTGCTCATTCAGCAGTTTCAGAAGGAAATTCGGGTCTTTATAATCAATGTATTTGATACCCGACTTTTTAAACCGGCAGTATTTTTTGCGGGTTTCGTTCTGGTTCAGTGATTCGTTCTGTAGGCTCATGATTACTTAGCGTCTGCGGTTTCGGTTTGTTTTTTCTTACCAATCAGGCCATTCCGTTTGCGGTCGTTGTAATCAACGGCATGCTTATCGAGAGCAGTAGTCAGGTCGCGCAGAACGCGCTCATCGCGCTGATACTCGGTGTTGAGCGTGGCAATGGTGGTGGGGGGAGCCTTGAACTCAAATACCTGGTAGAACCCCGAGTTTTTGTGTTTAATGGGGTAGGCCAGTTTACGCAGGCCCATGCTGTACTCGTGTACAATTTCCGCACCGCTGTCGGTCAGCACTTTGCGAAACTTGTCAACGGTGTCCTTTACCTGAATATCAGATAAAAC
>JBBQUC010000092.1:0-10857 GCA_038212815.1 Cytophagales bacterium | reverse complement strand
CCGCTACCAAAAAGACAAAATCGTAATAGCCACCCCACATGAACCCGTCTAAATAATGACTCCATGGAGCAATCAGCGTTGGCGTAAACCAGGTCGTTCTTTTAATCGGGGAGACAAGATTGCGGTGAAAATCGTCCGTATTCACATCCAGACACAAGAGTTTCCTGCCAATTTGGATACTGCCGTAGGGATACTGTTTCGCTCCTCCTTTCAGGGACTCATAAAGCCAGACTGAAACAGTCTGGTTTACACCCTGTTCAGCCGGGAAGTACCGTTTAGTCGGCTGAACTAAGTCCACGATTTCGGGTAAGGTAAAGGAGTCAGCAAGGTGCCTGCTTATCCGATGACTGTCGAGAAACGAGTCGGTTTGGCGGCTGTCCAGAAACGCACCCTCCCTCGATCGGTACCGCCAGCAGGTCAAAGAAGGCCAATACTGTCGAACCCGGCTCTTTAGGGCACCAAATAGTCGTGTAACCATCGTCTGGTTGGGTTAGGAAGCCAGCTCGTCGGTGGTGTTGAACTGGCCCTGATTCTTGTTTTTAACATACGTTTCCAACGCCCGTTTGCCGAACTGATGAAACACTACTGGCGTAACGATGATGTCCAGCAGCGTACTCGACAGCAGCCCGCCCAGAATGACTGTGGCCACCGGATACAGAATCTCCTTGCCTGAAGCCTGCGGGTCGAGGGTGAGCGGAATCAGAGCCAGCGCGGCTACCAACGCGGTCATCAGCACCGGCACCAGTCGCTCCAGCGAACCCCGGATAATCATGTGTTCGGAAAACGTTTCGCCCTCCTGCTCGATGAGGTGGATGTAGTGCGAAATCATCATAATGCCGTTGCGCGAGGCAATGCCCGTCAGCGTGATAAAACCCACCAGCGTGGCCACCGAAAAGGTGCCCGCTCCGGCGTACCGGCCCGTCAGCATCACCGCCACCACGCTGCCAATGAGGGCCAACGGCACGTTGAGCATGATTTGCAGCACAATCCGCGCCGATTTGAAATGGCTATACAGCACCAGGAAAATACCCAGAATGGAGAAAATACTGAGCAAACCAATCAGGCTCGTGGCCTGTTGCTGACTCTCGAACTGCCCACCGTATTGCACAAAATACCCCGTAGGCAACTTCACCTCCTGCGCTACTTTGGTCTGTAATTCGTTGACTGTGCTACCTAAATCACGGCCCTGCACGTTGCACGAAATCACGATTCGGCGAAGGGTATTTTCATGCGAAATCGAGTTGATCGCCGTGGTATAGGCAATATCGGCGACCTGCGCCAGGGGAATGGCATTGCCCTGTGCGTCGCTGATTTCAGCCCGTTTGATCTTCTCAATGTCGATTCGTTCCTTGTTCTGTACCCGGAGCAGAATATCGAACGTTTTGGGGCCATCAAGTACCTGTCCCGTTACCTTGCCGTTGTAGAAAATCTCTAAGTTTTCGGCCACTTTACCCGCCTGAATCCCGTAGCGTTGCAGGGCATCGCGCTTAAGTTTGACCACCAATTGTGGCACCATCACCTGCTTTTCGATCTGCACATCGACCACACCCGGCACTGCGCCGATCACCTGCCGGATTTTCTCGGCGTTGGTTCGCAGGTCGTTTAAATCGTTGCCGAAGAGTTTGATGGCCACCTGCGCCCGCACGCCCGACAGCAAATGGTCGAGCCGGTGTGAAATGGGTTGGCCTATATTCACAGTCACGCCTTTCAACTGATCCATCTTCTGGCGGATGTCGGCTAAAATGGTCTCACGACTTCGGTCGGAGGGTTTCAGATTGACTTCAATTTCGGAGTTGGCGGGTGGTTCGGCGTGTTCGTCCAGTTCGGCCCGCCCCGTCCGGCGACTGACGTATTTCACCTCCGGCACCTGCATGAGCAGCTTTTCGCCCACCACCCCAATCTGGTTCGATTCGGCCAGCGACGTACCGGCGGGGGCGGAGAAATTGATCGTAAAGGAGCCTTCGTTGAAGGGCGGCAGAAACTCCGTCCCGAAGAACGGCACCAAACTGGCAGCAGCGATAATCAGGGCAGCGGCTACACCCATAATGAGCCGGGGTCGCCCTAAACCCCAGTTTAACAGCCGCGTATCGTGCTTTTTGAGCCAGCGCACCAGACCGCTGTCGTGTTCGTCATCGGGGCGGTCCGACGGGTCGGTGGCGGGTCGCTTTTTCCAGAACTGCCAATTAATTGGGCGGCTGGGGTTGACCAACAGGTAACTGCACAGCGCGGGCGTGACGGTCAGCGAAACCAGCAGCGAAGCCACAATACTGGTAATATAGGCGATGCCGAGGGGTGCGAAAATCCGCCCTTCGATGCCCTGCATATAAAACAGGGGAATAAACACCAGCACGACGATGATGGTGGCATAGACAATCGAATTTCTGACCTCGGCACTGGCCCGGTAAATAACTTCGAGGGTTGGCCTGGGAGTGGCCAACCCTCGGTTCTCCCGCAACCGGCGGAACACGTTTTCCACGTCCACAATGGCATCGTCCACTAACTCACCAATGGCAATGGCCAACCCACCGAGAGTCAGCGTATTGATCGAAATACCGAACGCGTTGAAGATGATTGCCGATATCACCAGCGAGAGTGGGATGGCCGTTAGGGTGATGATGGTGGTGCGAAAATTCAGTAGAAACAGAAACAGCACAATCACCACCAGGATAAACCCGTCCCGCAGCGCGTCTTCCACGTTTTGCAGCGAGGTCTCGATAAAGTGCCGTTGCTGGAATAGGTTGGGGTTTATTTTGACATCGCCGGGCAGCGTTTTCTGTAATTCAGCCAGGGCAATTTCTACCTTCTTCGTGAGTTCGATGGTGCTGGCTCCCGGCTGTTTTTCGACGGTCAGAATTACGGCGGGTTTACCGTTCACGCTGGCATCCCCCCGCTTGATGGCTCCGCCAAATTTAACCTCGGCAATCTGCGACAACAGTACGGGAAGGCCATTCCGGTTGGCCACCACTGTTGCCGACAAATCACTCAGCGACTGCACCCGGCCTACATTCCGAATAAGCACTTCCGAACCAAAACGGTCGAAAAAGCCACCCGTCGTGTTCCGATTGGTGCCCTGCATGGCCTTGTCCACATCGTCGATGGTGAGGCCGTATTGCCGGAGCTTAGCCGTGCTGATGAGTACCTGGTACTGCCGCCGTTCGCCACCCATTGGGATCACCTGGGCCACCCCACCAATGCTCATTAACCGCCGACGGATGGTGAAGTCGGCCAGCGTGCGTAAATCAGCGGGGCTGGTGGTGTCAGCTGTAAGACCAACCAGCATAATCTGGCCCATCACCGAACTGATTGGCCCCATCACGGGGGTAATGCCGGTGGGCAGTTTCACCGTCTGGAGTTTCTCGGCGGTCAGCTGGCGGGCGCGGTAAATGTCAGTCTCCCAACCAAACTCTACAAACACCAGCCCCAAACCCGGCGAGGCCACCGACCGCACGATTTCCACCCCCGGCGAGCCGTTGAGGGCCGTTTCGACGGGCAGAATCACCTGCGTTTCCAGTTCTTCGGGAGCTAACCCGTTAGCTTCCAGAAACACCGTCACGCGGGGCCGGTTCAGGTCGGGCAGCACATCCACGGGCAGGTTTATAACCGTGTACACGCCATAGACCAGCACCAGCACGGCAAACGCCACCACGAACAGCCGGTTGGCCAGCGAGAAATGAATGAGTCGATTGAGCATTACTTCACCACAATCACGTAATCGGTGGTATGGACTTTACCATCGGCCTGGAACTGCACCCAACCCCGATAAACACCGGCTTTTGCAAAGGTCGTGTGCAGGTCGAATTTGCCGTTTTCCACGCCGGGGTGAACGTGCAAATAGTCTTTATCCTCGATGCCCACGACCACCATGTGGGCCTTGGCTCCGAGGTAGTTTTCCAGCGTTTTGGCATCCACTTCTTTGCCGTCTTTCTTCAGAATACCCTGGATATGAACCAGTTTACCCACTTCAAAGTTACCACCCTCTGGCACGAGGGCGAGTGTGTACCCGTCCACGGTTGCACTGAGTTTGGAGCCCGAATAAGTCACGGGTGTGTATGGGGTTCCGCCAACAGTCAGGTTGATTTTCTCCAATTGCGGGGTGCCACCGGTGGGTGCGTAATCAGCAAACAGGATATAGTCCCCCCCTTTGGCAAAGCGCGTTTCGTTTTTGTTAGCCTCATTGGTGTACGCTTGACCAGTTGGCAATACGGCAATGTCATAGCTTCCCGATGCCTGATAATCGGGGTGAATATGCTCGAAATACGACAGGTCTTTGCTGACCACGATCAGGTGGATTTTCTTCTCGTGGTGCAGATCGAGCGGCACTAGCTCACCGGCTTTGTCTTTCACCCCCGGCGTAAACGAAAGTACAGCCGCTTTATCCGCTTCGACGGTGCTGGGCGTGGCCTTAAAATTCATCACATACGTTTTGCCGTTTGACTTTCCCGCGTTGTCGTTGTGTTCGAGTTTCATGCCGCACTTAGGGCAGATGTCACCTTCCTTACCCGTCACTTCGGGATGCATGGGGCAGGCAAAGGTATGCTCGCCACTATGTTCGGCTCCCGCTGCCGCATCGGTGGTGCCGGTTGCGTTCATAGCGGTAGTTTCGGTGGCTGAATCGGTCTTGTTGGTGCTGTTGCAAGAGCTAACGAACGCACTGGTTGTCAGTGCTATGGTAGCGACGACGATGGTTTTCAGATTGATATTCATGAACTTAAATTGGTTTTGCGAAAAAACTTTACTGGTTTAAATAAATCATTTTGGCCTGGTAAGTGCCATTGACAATCACCCGTTCGTCGGCTTCTACACCGCTCAAAATTTGGGTAAACTGCCCATTGTCGGCACCCGTCGTTACGTAAGCCAAGCTAACCACTTCGGGCGCGTCTTTGATGAAAACAACGGGCTTACCGTTCATTTCACTAATAGCTGCGTTCGGCACCGACAGCCCCCGCGTCCCCTGCGCCGACTGTACCCGAATGGTGACGAATTCGCCAATTTTGAATGCCCCGCCCCCGTTGTCCATCTCAAAAAGCAGCCGCTGCGACTGGTTGGAGGCATTGATGGTCTGGGCCTGCGACAAGAGCCGGGCCACTCCCCTTTTACCCGCATCATTCACCCCCTCGACCGAAACGCCGGGGATGCGGCCTTCCGACCGCCCTAACGATTTGGCCGACCGCAGCACTGCTAAATCTTTGTCGAATACCTGGGCTTCGATGTAAATTTTGCCCAGATTGGTGATGGTAAACAGCGTTTCGCCCACGTTTACGGTGGCCCCGATAGCCGCCGTAAACGGTCCAACAATGCCACTGACGGGGGCACGTAGCGCAATGGAACGGGCATTGCCCCGACCTCCCTGCGCGCCAGTTTGGGTGATATCATTGAAGACTTTCAGATTGGCCTGCGCCCGATTCAGACGGGCTTCCGCTTCGGTCACGTCGCGCTTGGCGGCAATGTCCTCGATGGTTTTGAGCCGGTCATACTCCTTGCGGGCGGCCTGAAATTCGGCCTGTAGGTTGTTGCGCTCGGCCTGAAGATTGATCTGAGTGGCAGCATCAATCGTTTGCTCCACAATGGCCAGCGTTTGCCCTTTGCTCACCGATTGCCCCACCCGAACCAATAAACTCGATAACCGGCCCACCTGTGGAGACTGCACCACGGCCTGCCCGGTAGAAGATGGAATCACGGTGCCAGCCACGGTAGTGGTTTGAGCCTGCTCACCCGACACCAGACGCAGTGTCAGGATGTTAAACAGAAACTGGGTCTCTTTCGGAATGGCAAATATGCTTGATGTAGCCCCGCCCCCGCTTGCTGCCGCACCGTGGTCTTCACCCCCGTGGGCATTGGCCCGCTGCCACTGAGCCGTGGGCAATAGACCCAGCAAAACGGCAATGCTGACGGCTACCCGCCGGTTCCGCAACTGCATAAGCAAAAACATCAGCCCCATGCCCAGCAGCAGTCCGCTTCCCAACAACACGAAGGGACTTTCGTACCAGTGGGCAGGTGCGGTTACGGCGGGTTGTGGGGCTGGCAGGTCTTTGCCCACCTCGATGCCCGGCAACAGCAGCAGATCGGCCCCAGGTCCGGCGTTTAGACTCACCGTGAGGCTATAGCTTTTTTTGGCTGGAAACGTCCCGCTCAGTTCGTAAATACCCTGCCCGATTGGTTTTACGGCCAGCGTCAGCTTATCATCTTCGGGACTGCTCAGTTGCAGTTTGGCTCCCTCCACGGGCCGGTTAGTATTGAACTCATTGATATATAGGCGCAGTTTTCCGGCTTCGCCCGCTTCTAATGGCTCGTAGTGCACTACCAGTTCGTACTTATCCGAGATGGCCTGACTCGTAAAATAGGTCATGGCCTTGCCGGTAGGGGCCGTTACCGCCCCATGATCTTCGCCCCCGTGGGCCATTGCCAGTGGCGCATTCGCCAGCAGCATAAACAGGCCGAGCAGGGCCATGAATGGGGTTAGCTTGCTCATAGATTTCCCGTTAAATAGTTGATCGTCAACAGCGATTGATTGTAGTTTCGAAGCGCGTCTAAGTAGCGCAGCCGAATAGTATAGGCATCGTTAATGGTTCGCAGAAAACTGACGTAGTCATTCTGCCCGGCCTGAAACAGTCGCCGGGCGGTGTTGATGAGGTCGTCGGACTGTCGAAGGCCGGTCGTCTCGTAGTAATCGAGGGTGGCCCGGAATTTCTCGAAATCGCCCTGCGCCTGTTGCAAGTCCACCGACAGCGATTGTATCTGCGCCGTGGTGCGTTGCCGGGCCAGTTGCAGACCCGTTTGGGCGGCTGCCGTGCGGCTGCGGTATTGTCCAAACCAGACGGGCAGCGTCAGGCCAAACCGAAGCCGGAGTTGGGTGGGCGTTTCTTTCGATCCCTGATTGTAGTAGCCAACCACCACGCCGGGCAGCGAGCGGGCGCGTTCCAGGCCAATCTGCTGTTCGCTGATGACTTCGGTCTGGCGTAGAAAGGCCAGGGCCGGGTTCAGCCCTACTGCCAGCGAATCCGCATTACCCGAGACTAGGGCGGATTGATTCCGTACCAGCCCGCCCCCCCGAATAGGTTCGCTACGACCCGCCAGCCGTTGCAACTGCCGGACCACCGTTTGCACGTCGGCAGTGGCCTGATCGAGCTGATTCCGCACCTCGCCCGCCTGCGATTCAGCGAAGGCTTTGCCGAGGTAGTCGATTTGTCCGGCAGCAAACTGCCTACCCGCCGTTATTCGCAGTTGGTTATAGACACTGTCCTGCAACTGATACTGTTGCCGCAGAGCCTGAGCATACTGCAAGGCCAGGTAGAGGTTTCGCACCCGGAACCGGATGTCGTTTTCGGTGATGCGTTTTTCGGCCTGTGCCAGCCCAATCTGCCCTTTTTGAAGGTCATACTGCCGTTTATAAACCGTAGGCAACTGAAACGACTGATTCACCCCAATGGTGTAAAATCCCCCCGTTGGACTGTCGGTAAAGACATCGAGGTTCGGGATGGAATAGGCTCCTTTCAGCAGTTGCCCATTCTGGCGAATGCTCAAATCAGCCGCCCGAATCGCCGGACTATTGGCCAGTACGAGGTTAACGACCTCCGTTTCGGAGTACGTTTTCTGGGCTACGCTGTTGAGGGTGAACCCCCAGCCGATACACACAAAAATCAGTCGTTTCATTGGATACATGGGTTGAATGGCAATCTGGGTTTAAATCCAGTCTAATGGGTTACGGTCGGCTGTACTTTGTCCCCGGTAGGCAGCAGGGGTCAGACCCGTTATCTGCTTGAACTGATTCGTTAGGTAGGCTACACTGCTGTAGCCCAGTTGCTTGGCAACGTCACTAATGGGGATCTCGTTGTAGCTCAGGAGTTCTTTCGCCCGCTCGATGCGTTGCATAATCCAGAACTTTTCGATGGTCAGGTTCTCCGTCGATGAAAACAGGTGACTCAGGTGGGCGTAATCCAGCCCCACCGTTTCGCCCAGATAATCGGACAGGGTCGTATGCAAATCCGCAATTCGCCCGCTCTGAATCAGGTCGATAATGAGCGTTTTCACCTGATTGACCACCCGCGTCGTTTTATCGGTGAGCAAGGCGAAGCCGTGCTGTTCAAGGGCCGGGCCAATTAAGGTCAGATCCATTGCTGAACCAGCAATGGTGACCCGTCCCAACTCGACCTGTACGACCGAATAGCCTAACTGTTCCAGTTCGGTACGCACTACCTGGATGCAGCGGCTGCACACCATGTTTTTGATAAAGAGTTCCTGTAGGGCCATTGTCTGTCCGTTGCCCCGGAGCCAGCCTCCCGACCGTTTCCGGGGTGCTTAAGCTTATATTTCTTCTTTCACCGACCCACACTTCAGCATCTTGTCGCCGTAGTAGGGGTTTCGCACTTCTTTCTTGTCACTCAGCCACGACGCGCCCTGTCCGTTGGCCGCCATTGGGCAGAATTGCACAAAGGTTGGGGCCGGTACGCCGGAGCGGGCCATCCGCTTGGCCGGTTTGGTGGCTTTCGCCAGCGTAATCATGCTGAGAGAAAGTTCCTCAAACTGTTCCCGTTGCCCGGCTACATCAGTGCTTTTACTAATGGCGGTGGCTTTTAGTTTAGCCGTGGCGAGGGCTTTTTTAGTCGTAGCCGACAGGTTGGCGGCATTCACCTTGCTTAGTGCCGATACTAATGCGGTAGCACCCGTTTTGGCTTTGGCCGCGTCAGTGGCCACCAGTGCATCTTTTACTGAGTAGTAGGCAGTCAGGGCCGGAGCGGTTGTTTGGGCCGGGCCACGCTGGACACAAGCGGTTAGTGTGAAAAATAATATACTCAGGGCGGGGGCAAAGACTCGAATTAGTTTCATGGGTTGTACTGGTTATATTGAGTGAATCGGATCGCCAATGCGACATAAATTAGACTTGAGTAATCATCGGTCGTTAACCTCAGATGCCCGTTTCGGTTCATTCAGGTTTTGTTTATGCTTGAGCAGGATACCCTGGGCAAAAGCCCAAGGCAATGTCTTTTTGCGCTTCTTGTTTGGCTGCGTCGACTACCGGAATCGTCGAAACACACGGTATCCACCAACCGAACGCATAGGTGCGTTCGTCAACAGAGCTAACGATCAGAAACGGCTCAGATAAGCCAGGTGCAAAGAGAGATGAGCCGGAAACGACCACTTTTGGGCAAGGGGTCGTCGGCAACGGGGAGAGCAGGAGCCGTAGTGTCTACGGGTAATAGAGCAGCCAGCAGGAGCCGGAACTGCGGGTTGGGAATAAACTCGGCAGGTTGCAGAGTCGGTAACGGGTGATAATCGGCCACATAACTGCTCACATCGAGGTGTTCATAGGAGAGGCTCGTTTTGCAGCAGGCAGCTTTCTTAACGGTTGGCTCACCCGACATGGGGGCCATCAGAGCGGTAGCCTGACAGGGTTCAGCGCATGACTTCTGAACGGCCAACATGGTTTTGGTATGCCCGCGCATCAGACACCAGTGTTCTACCATACCGAAACCCGTACTACTTAGCAGAACCAGGATGGCCAGCCAGCAGCAAATGAGTCGGGTATGAAAGGGTATTCGCATCAGGATATACGGTTATGGAAACAAAGGTAAGGTCTTTACTATAGGAATGGTTTACAGGATTCGTTCCGACAATTATAAAATTTATGGATGTTATACACCTGGTTGCAGTTTGCCAATAGGGCCATGTGCCTCGCTTTGCCCGTTGATTCCTGAAACGTAGTCATGTCGCTATCCTTTTTGTAACCACTATTCTTTTTGTAATTAGTATCAAAGACAACGAAATATACGACACTTTTGTATGATCAGCACAAACCAATCGCGTACCAGTCAACTGGTACATAACCATTTAACAAAATACAAACATGACAACGAAAATTGACTTTAAACAATCCATTATGGCCGGGTTTTATGCCGGCATTGCAGCAGCCGTAATCAATTCCATTCTATTCTTTATTTTTCATGCCACCGGCGTTATTTCCGACAGCATCATGCCGAGGCCCAATGAGCCGATGACCGTCGTTCCTGTTATCATGGCTTCGCTTATCCCATCTCTTATAGGGAGCATTGGGTTCTTTTTGCTGGAGAAATTCACGAAGAATGGGTTTACCATTTTCCGAATTCTCACCATCGTTTTGGTGGCGTTATCACTCTACAGCCCATTCACAACCATACCAGGAATTACTACGGGGTATGCCCTGGTTCTTTGCGTAATGCACATTGTGGTAGCAGCCGCTCTGCTTTATTTCATCGGCAAAAAAGTGCAGGAGTACCGCGTTGCCTAATCTAGCTTGTAGCCCGGTGCCCTCAACAACACCGGGCTGTCGAAGACACCGGGGCACATCTGGCAGGCCGACAAATCAGGGTACCAGCCCGCAGTAACTAGTAAAGTGGTTTATTTCTTTCCCACTCAAACCTGCATTTTCTTTATCTCCCGTTCGATGCTCTGCTTATAGGGGTGAAAATCAACCTGTAGCGTGTGCCTGGCCGATTGCTTGTACCGTCGCCGGTTTTTGTCAGCTTCGTCAGTGATAGAACGCAACATAGCGGCCCGGTCGGGCAGGTAGCACTCGCCTTTAATGAGTTTGGCTAACCAGATAGCCTGGGTTTCGGCCAGGGGCATAATGGCTCCCAGCGGCTGCACAAGACCCACAAAATAAAGACCCTGAAAGTCGGGGTGAACCACGCGCCGGTAGAGTTGCAGGTCGTTGGTTTGCTCTACATTGAAAAAGCCCTCCCTGAAAAACGGGAACGTCACTTTGTAGCCCGTGGCATAGACAATCATGTCGAAGCGGTCGCGGGTGCCATCGGTGAAGAGTACATCGTGGCCCTCGAACCGGTCAATGTTGGGCTTGAATCGGATTAGGCCGCGCCCGGCCAT
>JBBQUC010000091.1:0-11171 GCA_038212815.1 Cytophagales bacterium | reverse complement strand
GAAAAGTAGGCTCTTTTTGGAGGGTCTCTAAGTTATCAAATTGGGCATCAACGAGCGCATGGAGTTCTTCTCTAGTCATAGCGATTTGGAGCGGTTTTCTACTAAGTTAACTTTTTTATGGTAATTTTGAAATGCACCCGTATTCAATGGGACGTTTAAATTTTTCAATAACGATGAGCGATACTTATTGATAACTTTACGTAAAGAAACAAAAAGCCACTGGAATATAATACTGCACCTGGGTGACGACTCGCTTGGGAGCGTGCCTGCTATTATCTTAGGTTCATATCATAGGTTTTCTCAAAATAAATTCCTAACTACTGGAGCTACTTTACTTAAGAAAGATACTAGAGTTAACCCTGAAATAGTATTTCAACGCGAAAATTCAAACGAAGGGGCTATAATGAGTTTTTTTAGAAACAAAAAAGATAGTTATATTTCTATTACAAATGAAGTCTTTCTGAATGAGATAAGTTTTAGTACCTGGGTATCTGGTTTAATAAACCAAGCTAAAGAGGATGATAAATTCTCCATCTATAGTACGATTTTAGCCGGTGATTATAAATATTTTACCTATAAGATTCCCCATCCCCACCTTAAAAACATAGAAGACAGTCGTGTTTACCATCGGTTCTTAAAAAATCATCTGGTAATGAATAAAAACGGAGATGTTGTTTTTACAATTCATGACCCAACTATACGCGAAGAAAACAAAGAAGTAATTTTTTGTGGTAAGGCTAATTATAATGGAGATATAATCCAGATTTTTTTACAGGAAAAAGTGAATAATAAGAATTGTCTTCCAAGATATTTAGCTATTCAACTTTATGTATTGGAAGAGAGCTTAAAAAACACAACAATTATTTCTCATATTTTCGGAGTAAGTTTATGGAAAGATAGTTATCTTGAAGGCAAAACGATTGTTTTAATTCCTGCGAAAAACATAAAAAATAAAGACGGAGAAGAAGTTTTAGACAAAGAAACTGGAATTTATAATTTAGGCAATTTATCAGGATCTGCCTACAGTGATATCCAGGATATTGATAGATTATATGGAGGTGTACTAAGTTACTTACGTGGCAACATAAACAGATATTTATATACTCCAAAAAAGGGAGCAGAAGGTTTATTTCGTCCTCATCAAGAAAAGCATAGAAAGTTACATTTTTCCTATGCTTATTATTTAGCTAGTTATAAGCCAAGCTCGATAGAATATACAAATACGATAGAATTACAACTGGAATTAAATAAATGGCGAATAAAGATACAAAACTCGATTTATGAGTCGTATATACATGGATATGCGTGTGAATACTTTGCTGGATATAAAGTAGCTGATTATATTGATATGCTAAGTCAGGATTCGATTGAACTAACTGGTGAAATGAGTTCACAATATAGAGACGTAATTACTGAGTTAAAAATAATATTAAAGGAGCACGAGGAATTGAAGAGACATATGGGCGTTGGAGGTATTCTAAAAGAGTTCAAGCCTTATGCTATAAATTATTGGTCTTTTTTAGAAGAAAACATAAAACAGCTTCCCATTTTTAGTGATTAACCAACATTTTCGTTAACATTAGAAGATGTTGACCAACCCGAATGATCGACCTTCGCTCCGATACCGTTACCCAGCCCACGCCCGCCATGCGGGAGGCTATGTTTACCGCCCCGCTTGGCGATGATGTGTTTGGCGATGACCCGACTGTAAACACCCTCGAAGCCAAAGCAGCCGCGATGTTTGGCATGGAAGCGGCTCTGTTCTGCGCCAGCGGCACCATGACCAATCAGTTGGCCATTCGTACCCACACCCGCCCCGGCGATGATGTTATTTGCGACCAGCTTTCGCACGTGTACCTCTACGAAGGAGGAGGTATTGCGGTCAATGCACTGGCATCGGTCAGCCTCACGCACGGGCAGCGCGGCAAACTCACCCCCGACCTCATCCGCGACTACATCTACAGCCCCACCGACCCACACAAGCCGCTGAGCCGGTTGGTAGTGGTCGAGAACACCATCAACAAGGGCGGGGGCTGCTATTACACCCTGCCCGAACTGGCCCAAATTCGGCAGGTGTGCGACGAACACGGGCTGCTGCTGCACCTCGACGGGGCGCGGCTATTCAACGCATTAGTCGAAACGGGCGAATCAACCCTGGCGTATGGGCAGTTGTTCGACTCTATCAGCATCTGCCTGTCGAAAGGGCTGGGGTGTCCGGTAGGGTCCCTCTTGCTGGGCAAGGCTGGTTTTATTGCCCAGGCCCGGCGATACCGGAAGCTGATGGGGGGCGGCTGGCGACAGGCGGGGTTTCTGGCCGCAGGGGGCATCTATGCCCTCGACCATCATGTAAACCGGCTCAAACTAGACCATGCCCGCGCCCGCAAAATTGGGGCGATACTCGAAAAACGGCCCGAAGTGGTAGAAATTTACCCTATCGAAACCAATATCGTCATTTTCCGGCTGCCCGAAACCGTCCTGGCTACTGATTACGTTGCCCAACTAGACCAGAAAGGCATCCGCGCCGTTACATTCGGCAAGCATTTAGTCCGCTTCGTAACCCACCTGGATTTTACCGACGAGATGCTGGAGGCATTGGGCAATCGGCTGTAAGTGATGGGCTTTTATAGTACCAGGAGGCCATTTTTCCGCAGGAGTTGCCACTCGGCAGAATGGGTAAAGGCGGCAAAATCGCCGAGGTTGGCGGTCTCATAGTCTGCTTTAACCTGTTGATACGGAATCGGGTCAGGCTGACCCGGCACCAGCTTTTGCAGGGCGTCAGTGAGCCACCGGCCCAGAGCCGCGTTTGTCTCAAAGCCCCACTCCTGGTGCTTACTGGTAAAGGTCAGTTCGGCCACTTCCACTGTTTTCCGCCCCCGCTTTACGGCAAAAATATCCAGAGTTGGCCCGTTGCCGAGCCAGATCAGTACGGCATTGAGCCGGGGAACCTTATCGGGTATTGGCTGAATGCTTATTTCGATATAATCAGGCGAAATGGAGGGAGGAGGAATCTGGAAATCAAACCACTCCTGCAGCGGAAACTCAAAACACACCCCGTGCATGTAGTTAAACAACGACTTCCGCAGCCCTTCGGCAAACAGGTCGTGGTGAGCACCCAGCGGGTCTTCGTGTTCGAGGTCATTGTCAGCAAACCCCCCGAAATCCGGGCCAATCCGCATCACGTCGAACTCGGCGGGGTGCTGCCCAACGGGGCTGTGGGCGGTCATGGCAAACCGGTGCCAGAAGCCCGACTGCACTACGCCCTGCTGAAAAAGCTGCCGCACCATCTCCAGCGAATCGACGGTTTCGGTCACGGTCTGCGTCGGAAACCCGTACATCAGATAGGCATGAACCATAATCCCGGCATCGGTAAAAGCCTGGGCTACGCGGGCCACCTGAGCCACTGTCACGCCTTTTTTCATGCGGTCGAGTAGCCGGTCGGAGGCTACTTCCAGCCCTCCTGAAATGGCAATACACCCCGACGCTTTCAGGAGTCGGCATAAATCGGGGGTGAAACTGGCTTCAAACCGGATATTAGTCCACCACACCACCGTAAGCCTTCGCCGAATAATTTCCAGGGCTAACTCCCGCATCAGGGCGGGTGGAGCGGCTTCGTCCACGAAATGAAAGCCATTTTGCTGAGTCTGCTCCGTAATTTCGTCAATCCGGTCGCAGAGCAGCGAGGCCGTTACCGGCTCATAGCGTTTGATGTAATCGAGTGTCACATCGCAAAACGAGCACTTGCCCCAGTAACAGCCATGCGCCAGGGTCAGCTTATTCCAGCGGCCATCGCTCCACAGCCGGTGCATGGGGTTCACCAGTTCAATCACCGAGAGGTAGTCCATGAGCCGTAAGTCGCTGTAATCGGGCGTACCGGTATCGCGCTGTGCAACATCTTTTTCGGTGGCTCCATTCAGGTAACGCACTACTCCATTCTCCCGCATGAATACCCGTTTCAACTGCGATTGACTCCGCTGCCCGGCAATGTATTCCAGCAAACACAGGAGGGGTGCTTCGCCATCGTCGAGGCAGATATAATGGACATAATCGAACACCCGTGGCTCGGTTAACCGGCGCAGTTCGGTATTGGCAAAGCCTCCGCCCATCACCACCGTTATGTGCGGGTAATGCTGCCTGATGTACTGGCCGCATTTGAGCGCCCCATAGAGATTGCCCGGAAACGGCACCGTCAAACAAACGACATCGGGTTGCCAGCGGTGCAGATAGGTGGCCAGCACCTCGCAGAGTAGAGTCGAAATGCGGGTGTTGGGGGCCTGTAGAGTTTCGTGCAACGCCTGGAAGTGGGTAGCAGACCGACCCAGCCGCTCGGCATACCGACTAAACCCGAAATGGGGGTCAACGGCTTCGGTAATGAGGTCGGCCAGGTCTTCGAGATAAAGGGTTGCCAAATGGCGGGCTTTATCGTGGATACCCATAGTGCCAAAGGCCCAATCCAGATCGTCGAGGGCCTGAAACCGGCTGGCTTCGGGCAGGTAGGTGCGGTCGCAGATACTGTGGGCGAGGGTTGGGTTTTTATGTTGCAAAAACCGGATAACCGGCCCAATGGTGCTGATATAGTCTTTTTGCAGGCAGCAGATGCGGTAGCCATTGTCGGAAAGGGCCACCTCCTGCTCGTCTAACTCCTGAAACAGAGCCGCCAGACCTTTCGGCGAAAACAGGGCTAAAATCACATCGATGCCTAAATCGGCCTGATGCGACGGTATGCCCTGCGTGTTGAGGAAACCCTTCAGGTAAGCGGTGGCCGGATAGGGGGTATTTAACTGGGTAAACGGCGGAGTAATAAAGAGGATATTCGTTGATAGGGCCACGCTCGTTTTCAATTGCTCACACAAAGGTAACACGCGTTTGGTGCACTTTGTCCCAAGCCATTTTTTGTTCCACCGAAACCATCCGGGCGGGTTCTGGTGTTGATGGGTAGCCTATGCACATACAAACCAGAAATTTACA
The DNA here is from genome assembly GCA_038212815.1 of Cytophagales bacterium. Classification (GTDB taxonomy): domain Bacteria; phylum Bacteroidota; class Bacteroidia; order Cytophagales; family Spirosomataceae; genus JBBQUC01. Next base: position 6,206 of record JBBQUC010000091.1, on the reverse strand, counting down.
GAAGACCGATTATCAGGACCTCAAAGAGGCCATGATTGAAGTATATAGCGGCATTGGGGGCGATTATTGGGAGAAGAGCAAGATTACCAAGCTCCTGAACCTGTTTCCCGATGGCCAGTTTTGCGTGGAAGTCGATGGCAAGGTCGTGGCCTGTGCGCTGGCCATCCGCATCCGGCACGAAGACTTTGGCGACAACCATACCTACTACGAAATTACGGGTGGCTATACCTTCAGCACCCACAACGACAAAGGTGATTATCTCTACGGCATCGAGGTGTTTGTGCACCCCGACTACCGCGACCTGCGGCTGGGTCGGCGGCTTTATGATGCCCGCAAAGAACTCTGCGAATCGCTGAACCTCAAAGGGATTCTGGCGGGGGGGCGCATTCCGAACTACAACAAATTTGCCGATGAACTCAGCCCCCGCGATTACATTACCAAAGTGCGGCAGAAAGAGATTTATGACCCCACGCTCACGTTCCAGCTCTCCAACGATTTCCACGTCAAGAAAGTCCTGCGCGGCTACCTGCCCGGCGACTCGGAATCGAAGGAATACGCTACGCTGCTGGAATGGATCAATATTTATTACGTAGATGCCAAAGACAAACGCCCGCATACCGACTCCATCATTCGGCTCGGTGTGGTGCAGTGGCAGATGCGGCATTTTCGGAATGTACAGGCATTTTTCGATCAGGTCGAGTTTTTTGTGAACGCCGTGAGCGATTACAAAGCCGATTTTTTGCTGCTGCCGGAGTTTTTCAACACGCCCCTGATGGCCGAGTTCAACGACCTGCCCGAACCCGTGGCCATTCGTCGGCTGGCGGGCTATACCGACGAGGTGCGCGATAAACTGGCCGAGTTTGCCATTTCGTACAACGTGAACATTGTGGGCGGCTCGATGCCGTTAGTGGACGAAGACGGGAAACTTTATAATGTAGCGTACCTGTGTCGGCGCGATGGGTCGTGGGAAGAGTACCGCAAAATTCATATCACGCCCAATGAGGTGCGGCATTATGGCATGGTGGGTGGCAATGAAATCCGCACCTTCGACACCGACTGCGGCAAAATTGGTATCTGCATCTGTTACGACGTGGAGTTCCCCGAACTGGGGCGGATTCTGGCTGCGCAGGGCATGCAGATTCTGTTTGTGCCGTTCCTGACCGACACCCAAAACGGCTACTCACGAGTGCGGAACTGCGCCCAGGCGCGGGCTATTGAGAATGAGTGTTACGTAGCCATATCAGGCTGCGTGGGCAATCTGCCGAAAGTGAACAACATGGACATCAACTACGCCCAGTCGGGGGTATTTACCCCGTCTGATTTCCAGTTCCCGACTAACGCCGTGAAGGCCGAGGCCACGCCCAACACCGAGTTGATGATTATTGCCGATGTGGATTTGAGTTTATTGAAAGAACTCCACGAACACGGCTCCGTGCAAACCCTGAAAGACCGCCGAACGGATTTATACGACGTGAAACTGAAGAAGTTAGGCAAAAAATCGGTTGAACACAAAGAAGCCCCCGAAAACAGCCCAGTATCGCCCGTGCCGTTGGTTGTTGTAGCGGATTGAGTTACCGGTTGAGCTATGGAATCCGTTTTACCCGATAGGTAACGAATATCACGTCTGACAAGGTATTTATGAGACAGTCATCTCCTAAAGGGAGACAAGAACCTGGAGTATGTGGCTCAAAAATATAAGGTTGATTCCGTTCAGGAATAAATTGGTAGCGGTTTATTTTATCCCGCCAGGATAGCATTTGCTCAAATTTTCCATTCTGGTTAGTTACTAGCACATAGTACTGCTCGGCTGTGGAAGCCTTAGACCATCCTGACGGTATATTATAGCCATAAAGAGAAAAGCGAAAGCCAGGTAGTGCTTTTCCAGTAGAATCCTCTATTGTTCCTTTTACCAGAGTGACCCTATCAGGAACAAGGAAACAGGCATCTGTTAGCCACATAAGCACCCCGCACCATAGGGTAATGCCGATTATTCGATTCGCAGGTTTTTTCATTGCTGAGAATTAATTACCCGAAAATAGCCTGTTAATTTCTGTTCCAGTACTGTTTCTTCAGTAGATGCCTGGGTCAACAGGCAGCCTCCTACAATTTCTTTATCGATTAATTACCTGCCACACCGCTAACGGGCGGTCGGTACTCATAACATCGGCCCCGTTTTCGGCGAATTTCTTATACACCTGATCGCCTTTGGCTGCTGCCTGTTTGTCTAAGTTGCCCAGCGTGCCCAAAATGCAGGCAATGCCTTTCTGATGCAAAAACGGGTATAGTTCCGGGTCGGGTTCTTTCACACCCACAAAGGCAATCATGCGGTTGTCCGGCACACCCAGTTCGTGCAGCCGGTCATATTCGCCCCGGTTGCGGATGGTGACGGAAATCATCAGGTCAGGGTCGAGTTGGTGTAAAGTGGCTGCATCCTGAGCGTTGTAGGTAATCACGGCGGCATACGCCCCGGCATCCGTGCGGTGAATCAAGTCCACGACCTTCGCAAACGACACATTGCGCTTTACATCGAGGGTGAAGGTCACTTTGTTTTTCCCCCAACGCAGCACCTGTTCTAACGTCGGAATCCTGTACGGTGTCACGTTACCCATATTATCTTCTAACCGATACGCCAGAATTTCGGCATAGGTTTTAGCGATAAGTGGCCCGGTGCCGGTAGTGGTGCGGTCGAGGGTAGCATCGTGCATCATCACCATCAGGCTATCGCGGGTGAGGTCAATATCACACTCGATAATGACGGGCAACTGCTTCGCCAAATCGGCAAACGACTCGATGCAGTTTTCGGGATAACCAGGCAGGTCTCCCCCACCCCGGTGGGCCGAAATTTTGGGTAACTGACCCGGTTTATACCGGAAAAAGTCAGCCGCACTACCCCTAACCTTCGTGTAGGTTTTAGGCGCACAGGTAGCCAGCAACAGGGCGACCGACAGGATAAGCAGGTTTTTCATAGCGGCAAAGGTACGTTGTCGTATTTTTACGGCATGATTCTTTTCGTCAATACCTCCCTGAGCGAAGCAGGCCGGACGGTACTCCGCCAGCAACTGCCCAATCTCATAAAGGCTGTCTATAAACACGAACTGCCTGAAGCGGACAGGCGCACAGCCTTTCAATCAGCGAACTTATTGCTGGGCAACCCACCTGCCGACTGGTTTACGCCCGTACCGCCAAACCTGCACTTCTGGCAACTCGACTCGGCGGGGTTCGATGGGTACGCATCGGTAAAGGTGCCCTGCCCGGTGGCCAATATGGGCGATTTTTTTGCCTGGCCCTCCGCCGAAACCATTGTTGGCGGGGTTCTGGCCTTCTACCGGCACATTCATGAGCTGGCGCAACTACAGGCAAAGCAGCAGTGGGTGGGTACGTCCATTCGCTACCGGCTGGATTTAGTTCGGCATAAGCGGGTCGTGATTCTGGGGGCCGGGGCCATTGGGCAGGCCGTTCGGCAGATGCTGGCGGGTTTCGATTGCCAAATTCAGCTACTCGCCCGCACCGACCCTTCGGCCCAACTCCACACGGTGGCCGACCTGCGCGAAGCCTTACCGCAGACCGATTTGGTGATTAACTGCCTGCCCGGCTCGGCAACGGGCTTTTTTACGGCAACACTCATTGCCGCCATGAAACCGGGCAGCGTGTATGCCAACGTGGGCCGGGGCAGCACCACCGACGAACCCGCCCTGATTGCGGCTCTGCAAAGCGGCCACTTGGCCGGGGCAGTCTTAGACGTAACCGAGGTAGAGCCACTACCTACTGAAAGCCTGCTCTGGGCCATGCCAAATGTGATACTAACCCAGCATAGCGCGGGCGGGCAGCCAAACGAAGAAGCGGGTAAAGTCGCGCAGTTTTTGCGTAACCTTACCCGCTTCCTGAATCACGAACCCCTCGAAAACCAGATTGAGTTAGCTAGAGGCTATTGATTTATAGTATCCATAAACTTGATGGTCGTGAGCGACATCAAGGGCTGAATGGGGTTGGCTTTGTCGTTCTTGAACACGAAATAGACATCGTGCATTCCTTCGGCCCCTTTCAGCGTCATCCGCACAGGTGGCCTGGCAAAGGGGTTGCGGGGAGGGGCTGGAGCCGCCGGTTTAGTCGCCGATACTGAGCCGGGTACTGTTGCCGTTCCAGAAGCGGGTTGCGCCGATTCCAGTTGCGCCATTAGTTTCGCCATGTCCACTTCAGGAGCCAGGTCAACGTTGGTTTCGCCAATCACCGGGCCGGTAGGCGAGTCAAGTCGGACTTCGATGGTGCCACCGGCACTGCCTTCGCGTCGTTGGGCGGCTGCACTGAGTTCAAGCTGCCGAATGCCGCGAAGGTCGAGTTGGCGGAAACCAATGTACGAGTTGGCGTACGGAATTACGTTTTCGCCCTTCCCCATACCCCGCGCTTTAATATCGGGTCCGTGTATGATGGCTGCCTCCGATGCGTTCACGGTTGGGTTACGTAGAATAATCTGGCTTTCGGTAGTCTGACCCGGTACTGTTTTGCCACCCTTATCAGTATAGGCAGCCCGCACCAGTACCGATCCCCGGCCATTGTCGCCATCGGGCAGTTTAAGTGCGTAACTACCCTTCAACGGCAGACTGCTGTAGGTTTTGTCGTTTACGTTCAGCATATACTTCACAATGGCGGCTGCATCGGCTACCGACATGGCCGGGTGGCCGGGCATAGCTACATCACCCCAAACGCCTACCCCCCCATTCCGAATTTTCTTCACGAGCATATCTGTTGCCCCGGCATTCCCTTTGTATTTGGTCGCAATGTCGGTAAACATCGGCCCGACCGACTTGGTATTCACCTGATGGCATACCTTGCAATCACTATGGCTAATGAGTGACTGCGCTACGGCGTATTGCGTGGTAGCATCTACACTGCGCTGCTGCTGCATCACCTCGGCATAATCGAAACCCTCGCCTGTGTAATCAATGCTCATGGCTACCCGGTCTGGACTGATTTTCGCCGGGGTCGCGCCCGACGCGGCAAGGCTACCATCTTCCTTATCCGTTACTTCTACAGCATACTGAATGGGCTGATTCACAAAGAAGAATGAGCGATTACCCGTCAGGTTAACGGCCACCACCGGAGCCTCATTTCCCGCAATGATCTTCACCGACTGGCTATTGGCCGCGCCTTTAGGGTCGGTTACGGTCAGAGTAGCGGTATAAACGCCGGGCTTCTCGAAATTCACGGCTGGATTAGCCGTAGCGAAAGTGCGGGGTGGCTGGCCAGGAGCCGTTACTTTCCAGCTATACTTCAGCGCATCGCCATCCAAATCTTTCGAGCCATTGGCCGAGAGATTCAATTGCAGCGGCACTGTGCCACCTGGCTTGCTGGCGCGGTCCGTCGCTACGGAGGCTTGTACTAACGGTTTACGGTTGCCGCCATTGTACTCAATGCGAACCAGCACGGCGTTGTCGCTCTTGCGGAACCAGTTGCTGCCGTATTCCAGCACGTACATGTCACCATCAGGTCCAAACTTCATATCAATCGGTTCAACGGGGTGGTAGCTGGGCAATACGCGCTCCATACTCTGGTAATTACCCTCATCGTCCATGGTAATGGCCATTATCCAGCCACGCGAGAAATCGGTAGCAATCCACTTCCCTTCGTAATAAGCAGGCCAAGGTCGTTTGGCTCCTTTAAAATCGGCCTGCCGATAAATTGGCCCACCCGTTGCCGAGCGCGATCCTGTGCCGACCAGCGGAAAGGCCTCCGACACGCCATATGGGTAGTAGATGAACGATGGGGCAACGGGTGGTAACTCGGTCAGGCCCGTATTGTTAGGCGAGTTGTTGACCGGATGACGGGGATCTTTTTTCTCCAGCGGTTTCTTGTTGGCATAGTCATAGACCGGAAACGCCTGATCGTTGCCCACAAACCAGGGCCAGCCAAAGTTACCGGGCTTACGGCTCTGGTTCAGTTCGTCATAGCCACGGGGGCCAATCTCCGAGTCGTTGGTGGCATCGGGACCAATTTCGCCCCAGTAGCGGTAGCCCGTTTTTGAGTCTATCGAGATGCGCCAGGCATTCCGGTGGCCCATCGAGTAAATTTCGGGCCGGGTTCGGCGGTCGCTTCCGTTAGCGGTACCTTTTGGGAAGAGGTTCCCCTCAGGAATGGTGTACGTACCGTCTTTTTCGGGGTGGATACGCAGAATTTTACCGCGCAGGTCGTTGGTATTCCCTGCATGACCC
>JBBQUC010000090.1:0-11197 GCA_038212815.1 Cytophagales bacterium | reverse complement strand
TACAACACCCTTTCCCGCCAGAAAGAACTATTCGAACCGCTCAATCCGCCCCACGTTGGGTTGTATGTTTGCGGCCCAACGGTCTATAATTTCGTACACTTGGGTAATGTCCGCACCTTTCTGACTTTCGATACGCTGTTTCGTTACCTAACCGAAATTGGCTATAAGGTGCGCTACGTGCGTAACCTGACCGATGTGGGCCACCTGGTGGGCGATGGCGATGAGGGCGAAGACAAAATTGGCCGCATGGCCAAACTGGAGCAGCTAGAGCCGATGGAGATTGTGCAACGCTACACCAACGATTTTCACCAGGTATTAACCCAGTTTAACCTGCGCCCTCCCAGCATTGAGCCGGCAGCAACGGGCCACCTGATTGAGCAGATTGAAGCCGTAAAAACGCTGATCGACAAGGGGCTAGCCTACGAATCGAACGGGTCGGTATATTTTGATATTGAAGCCTATAACCGGCAGGGCAACAACTACGGTAAGTTGTCGGGCCGGATTCTGGACGATCTGCTGAATGAAACCCGCGACCTGGACGGGCAAAGCGAAAAGCGCAATCCACTCGATTTTGCCCTCTGGAAAAACGCGTCGCCAGAGCACCTAATGCGGTGGCCTTCTCCCTGGGGGACAGGGTTTCCGGGCTGGCATCTCGAATGTACCTGCATGAGTACCAAATATCTGGGTAAACAATTCGACATTCATGGGGGGGGCATGGATCTCAAATTTCCGCACCACGAGTGCGAGATTGCCCAGGCGCGGGGGGCCAATAATATAGAGCCGGTAAAATACTGGATGCACTCGAACATGCTAACCGTGAATGGCCAGAAAATGAGCAAGTCGCTGGGCAATTCGTTTTTGCCTGCCGAGTTGTTTACTGGCAACCACCCCCTGCTCGACCAGCCCTACTCGCCCATGACCACCCGGTTTTTCATGCTACAGTCGCACTACCGCAGCACACTGGATTTCTCGAACGATGCCCTAAAAGCAGCCCAGAAAGCCTATAAACGCCTGATGAACGGTCTGCGGCTCATCCGGACAATGGAGTATGTAGTTGACGAGTCGGTTACGCCCGATGCACAGCAGGTTGCCGATATTACCGCCACCATTCAGGGCTGTTACGATGCCCTCAGTGATGACCTGAATACGGCGGTGGCTATTGGTCATCTATTTTCATTATTGAAAAAAATCAACCAGTTAGATACCCGCCAGCTACATACAGCTACCTTGGGCGAAGTAGCCTTCATTCAACTAAAAACGCACTTCGTCCGTTTTATCGAAGAAGTGCTGGGTTTGCTGGAAGAACGCCCAGCTGATAGTGATGCACTCACTAACGGCATGTTGACCCTCTACCGTGAATATAAAGAGCAGCGGCAGTACGATAAAGTCGATCAGATTCGCCAGTATTTCAACCAGCAGGGCTTGGTTATCCGCGACATGAAACACCGCATCGACTGGGCATATGAAGAGTGATAGTATGACAAAACTGATTTACTGGCTGGCCCTTGGGCTGGCTATTGCTGGCTGTAAAAATAAACCAACCAGCCAGACCGAAAGCCAGACAAGCACGCAGCAGGCTCCGCTGACTCCGGCACCTGCATTCAATGCCGATTCGGCCTATGCCTATACTGCAAAACAGGTAGCATTTGGGCCGCGTGTACCCAACACGGCAGCCCACCAGCAAACAGGCGACTACCTGATTGCCAAGTTTAAAGAGTACGGTTGCCAGGTTACCGTGCAGTCCTTTACCACTACCACCTGGGATGGGGTGAAACTGAACGCCCGCAACATCATTGCCAGCCTAAATCCGCAGGCTGGTAAACGCATTGTGCTGGCCTCGCACTGGGATTGTCGCCCCGTTGCCGATGAAGATACGGTGGTGGCTAACCAGAAAAAGCCTGTGCCCTCAGCCAACGACGGGGCTAGTGGCGTAGCCGTCATGCTTGAACTGGCGCGGGCCATTCAGCAGGCCAAAACAAAACCAACTGTAGGCATCGACCTCGTTTGTTTCGATGCCGAAGATTGGGGTAACGGCGAAAAAGCCCGCAACGATACCGATGGCCTGACGATGGACGGGATGCCCGTCGATTTTATGGGGTATGCACTGGGGTCACGCTATTGGGCTAAAACACCCCACAAACCAGGCTACTCGGCCTACTATGGTGTGCTGCTTGATATGGTAGGCGGGGTAGGAGCTACCTTCACCAAAGAAGCCAACTCCATGCGGTTTGCACCCTCGGTGGTCAATACCATCTGGCAAACGGCCAGCCAACTCGGCTACAGCCAGTATTTTCTGGATACCCCTGGTGGAGCCATTACCGACGATCACCTGGCCCCGAATCTGGTGGCTAAAATTCCGATGATCGATATTATTCAGATGAACCCTGCGTCAGGGGCTTTTTTCCCGGCGCACCATACCCTCCGCGATGATATGCGGTATATTGACCGCAGAACGCTCAAAGCTGTTGGCCAAACGCTACTACAGACGTTGTACAACGAATAGCTATGCACTATGCCTGGATGTTACTTGTCAGTACATTGTTGACTGGTAGTGCGAGTGCCCAACTACCCGATTCGGTCATCACCACGCCATCCGATTCGGTGGCTATTCGTACATTTGCCGCTCGCTATGGACCTGCCGAGGGGGTAGTATTGCCCTTTTTGCCTCCTGCTTACCGATTCAAAACAGGTGTTTATAGTCTCACAAGCCCAGCTTTTCCCCTGCGCCAATCGCCCGACTCATCCGTTCGGCAACCCATTAAGCTAGCCTTTCGGCAAGAGCGGGTAGTGCGCATTACTCGCCTGGCTACTGTTGTGCCATTGGCTCTCTTAACTTATTCGGCAGTACGGTTGGTATTGGCGTTAGGCTCGGTAGCTACTGGGCAGAAAACAAACCTCGATCATGTTGGGCCATTAGTATACGTGGGTGGCATAGGTTCACTAGCCGGAATGACGGTGTCTGGTACATTTACAATCGCGTCGTTAATCAATCTGCGAAAAGGGATTAAGCGACACAACCGCTTATTTGGTCGCCGGGTCCCTACCCTGTTTAACCCCAAAGGATTATGAAAAAAGTAGGTCTTTATTTAAGTATGATGGCCTGCATGGCCTGCACGGCTCCCAATACCCTCGGCAAACTCGACCTGAAAGCCTGGCGGAATGACCGGCGCGGTTGTGCGGGAGTACGAACCGGGTTAATCCCCGCCCTAAAGAGCGAGATACCGCAACTGAAAGGCAAATCGGCGAATGAGATAGGACAACTACTGGGTTACCCTGATGTGAACCAACTGGCCGACCGGAATCAGAAATTCTATGTTTACTATTTGGATAAAGGTCCGCAGTGTACTCAATCTGGAGCCAAGTCGGCTGCGCCAACGGTGGCTGTCCGCATCAGCGCAATTGGGCTAGCTACCGAAATTACTTTTCAGAACGGCATTCCCTGATACGCCTATGCAGACACCAATCCGGGTTTTACTGGTCGATGACCACCGCTTCGTACTCGATAGTTTGAGCCTGCTGCTGCCTACCTTGGCCGGTATTAAGGTAGTGGGAGCCTGTACCGACCCACGTGAGGTGTTGCCGATACTAGCCATCCAGCCTGTCGATATTGTGCTTACTGACCTGGCCATGCCCTACCTGAATGGATTTGAGCTGGCGAGCCAGATTCGGTTACAGTTTCCCCACGTCCGGGTGTTACTGCTGACAGTGGCCGACGATGGAAATACTATCCGCGAGGCTTTGCGGCAGGGTATAGCGGGCTATATTTCTAAAAAAGCTGGTAAAGACGACATCGAGCGGGCCATTCATACCATTATGGCGGGCCAGTCTTATCTGGCCGAAACCTCGCTGACCGCACTGCTAAACCCTGCTGATAATCTGCCACCAGTTGTCTTTACACCCCGCGAACACGAAATTATCCGGCTATTGGTGGAGGAATTATCGTCGGCAGATATTGCCCAAAAACTTTTTATTAGTTTGGGTACGGTAGAAACCCACCGGCACAATATTCTCCGCAAACTGGGGGTAAAAGGAACCGTAGGCATCATAAAATATGCCCTGAAATACAACTTAGCCTAACGGAATGGCCACCTCGACCCGGGTGCCGCTGCCCGGTTGGCTCGCTATCGACAAGCGTCCGCTCAACCCCGCTATTCGATGTCGTACACTCAGGAGCCCCGCTCCACTTCCCTGCTTTCCCCCCTCTGACCCAAATCCGATGCCATTGTCGCTGACGCTTAAAAAAAGGTGACTGTCGCGTTGTTCCAGCCGGATTACTGTTGTATTGGCCCGTGCGTGGCGGAGTGTGTTCTGGATCAGTTCGAGAGCTACACAATAGAGTTCGTGTTCGTAATGGGCGGGCAGCGGAGTGGTCAGAGCCTGGGTTTGTACGGTGAACTGGCTGCGGCCTGTCTGGTTCAGGTGATCCGTCAGCGTTTTCAGGGCCATTGGCAGGCCACCGTTGGTTAGCTCAGTGGGTAGCAGATTATGGGCAATCAGCCGCACATCGGTGTATAAATCGCTCAACATACCAATTGTATCCGGGTCGGCTCCGGCAGCTTCGAGTCGCCAGCGCAGAGCCGCCAGTTTGGTATTCAGGTTGTCGTGCAGTTCGGTAGCCACCCGTTGGCGTTCGAGCGACTGACCGCGTTCCAGAGCGGCACTTACCTCGCGGTTTTTACCCGCCAACTGCCTGTTTTTTCGTCGCAGCATTCGGTTCGACCAGACGATGAAGCCCACCAGCAGCATACTGACCAGCAGTACCAGCAGCAGCAGGTTGCGGGTGCGGCCCAGTGATTGATTTTGCAGGGTCTTCAGTTGAACCTGCCGGGCTTCAGTGGCATAACGGGCCTGCAATTCGTCATACTTCTGCTGAAGGGCCAACCGGCCTAAACTGTCTTCGTGCTGTTGGTAGCGTTCGAGCATCTGCAACGCCCGTACCGGGTCGCCCGCTTTTTTATAGGTCTTATACAGGGCGTTTTCGGCCCGCGCCTGCATCTCTTTCCAGCCCGACTGTTCGGCAAATGCCAGGCTTTGCTGCTCGGCGTGAATGGCCATCGGGTAGCTGTGGTGATCTTCGGCCCAGGCAGCGAGGTCGGCATAAATGGCAAAAATGACGACCCGGTTATTATTCTGCCGGGCTATGTGCAGGGCCTGCTGCCGGTAGGCAGATGCCCGCGCCGTATCGCCTAACTGCTGATACACGTTGGCCAGACAGTGCGGATTGTCGGCCCGCAGATTGGGGCTGGTGGCGCGGGGAAGCAGTTTTTCCACCTGCTGATAATAATACAACGCCCGGCGGTAATTTCGGATGCCGTAGTTGGGGTAGTAATTATAATCGCCGAAGAAATCATAAATCCAGCACAGATTATTGGTGTTGCGCGTGGCCCTGGCCAAGGGTAAGGCACGCGACAACTCTGCCCTACACGCACTGAGCAGGCCATTGTTTTGCAGCACAAAAGCAGTCAGCACGTGCGTATAAGCCAGTTCAAACGGGTCGCCCCCGGCCTGCGTGAGCAATTTTATGGCTCGCTGATAGTGGTCGAGGGCTGCGGCATAGTGGCCCCGTACATCGTTTTGTTTGCCCCTTGCCCGCCAGTATAGCCCCTCCGTTTTGTTCCAGTGCAGGGCCAGCATCAGCCGATGCAGCGAGTCTAAGTACCTTTCGGCACGGGGGTCGTTCTGATTGAACAGCCGCTCGGTGAGCAGACTAACCGTGAGCACCAGCGAGGTGTCGCGGTGGCGGGAAGCGGGTTCGGTTTTGAGCCGGGCCAGGCGGGTGATCAGGGTATCAAGGGAGGGATTGGCCGCCCGTAGGGAGCCTGCCCAAAGCAATCCGACAAGAAGCCCTGCTGCGTATTTCATAGTGGCTGCTATTTACCAATTTTTACGCAAACCCATGCGTCAGTTGCCTTGACCGTTCCCTCAAATATAGGTTTTCCTATAGACCAATTTACAGGTTTCTATAGAGACAATTAAGCCCTTCCGAGGCCGAAATTTACACCATAAAGTCTGTCAGGTTTAATCTATATGACGCTATGTGTGCTTTCCGGCTTCCTCACACCTCCCTGCGGCTATTAGGTCTGTTACTGCTAGTAGCGAGCAGTTTTTCCACCCCCGCCCAGACGGGCAGGGGTGGGCGGGGGCAGACCCACCCCGCCACCGCGCTAAACCTGAAAGCGCGGCCCCCCGAAACGGGCAGGCCCTTGCCCTGGCTCACCGCTGCCCAGCGCGGGGCCATTGCCAGCCCGACGGTGGGTATGCTGGTGATTGATCGGGACGAAAACAGGCTCTACCTCTACGACGGCCACACCTGGTTGCCGCTTGCCACCACTGAGACCAACCTGCTGGGGGCTAATACCCTCACCGCCAATGATGGGGCAGCGTCTGATTTCTTTGGCTCCGTTGTAGCCATTTCGGGCGATTACGCCCTCATCGGAGCATCCAACAAAACCATCGGCAGCAATAGTGTGCAGGGGGCAGCCTACATCTTTGTACGTTCAGGCACAGCCTGGACACAACAGGCCCGGCTCACCGCCAGCGACGGAGCTGCATCTGACCAGTTCGGCAGCAGCGTGGCTATTTCGGGCGATTACGCCCTGGTGGGTGCATACCACAAAACCACCACTGGCTTCAACCTACAGCAGGGTGCAGCCTACATGTTTGTGCGCTCTGGTACGACCTGGACACTGCAACAACAACTTACCGCCAGTGACGGAGCATTCAATGATTATTTCGGCAGCAGCGTGGCTATTTCGGGCGATTATGCCATCGTGGGAGCATTCGGCAGAAACTATAACCAGGGGGCAGCCTACGTCTTTGTGCGCTCGGTTAGCAGTTGGACTCAACAGACCCGACTCACGGCCAGCGACGGGGCAACGTATGATCGGTTCGGCTGGAGCGTGGCCATTTCGGGTGCTTACACCATCGTAGGGGCATACGAGAGAACCGTAGGCAATAACAGCTATCAGGGTTCAGCCTATATCTTTGCCCGTTCTGGCGGTACCTGGACACAGCAGCAACAGCTTATCGCCACCGATGGATCTGCTAATGATGAGTTCGGCAGGAGCGTGGCCATTTCGGGCGATTACGCCCTCGTGGGCGCATACAATAAAACCATAGGCGGTAACACTGCACAGGGTGTGGCCTACGTTTTTGCCCGTTCTGGCAGTACCTGGACACAGCAACAACAGCTCATTGCCACCGATGGGGGAGCGTATGAGCGATTCGGCTGGAGCGTGGCCCTTTCAGGCGATTATGCTATCATGGGCGCATACCAAAAACCCATCACGAAGAGCAACCAGGGCGCAGCCTATATCTTTTTTCGCTCGGGCAGTACCTGGACACAGCAACAACGGCTCATTGCCAGCGACGCAAACGTGGATGATCGGTTCGGCTATAGCGTGGCTATTTCGGGCAATTATTCCATCATGGGGGCCTACACCAAAACCATTGGCAGCAACAGTGCACAGGGTGCGGCCTACGTGTTCAGTCGGACTGGCACGATCTGGTCCGAAACCGGCGGTATTAGCCTCACCAGTACCCTAAAGGCAGGTCTCTGGAATGACCCCACCGTCTGGTCGGGCGGGCTGGTGCCCACAACAACCGATGTGGTGGCCATTGGCCATGCAGTCAGCCTGCCTGCCAGTTACACCGCCAATGTCCACCAGGTACGCTATACCACGGGGGGGCGGCTAAACATCGGCGTAGGAGCCGCCCGCCTTCGGCTGTGGCCGTAGTAACTACTGATAAAACTTCTTGCGGGTAATCATCTCCTCAACCATTTCTGGCACCAGGTAACGGATAGAGCGGTTGTGCCGGATACTGTCCCGTATAAACGTTGCTGATATGTCGAGCATAGGAGCCTGTACTAATTTTACATTAGGGTGTGTTTTGAGCAGGTTTGGCTGGGATGAACTATCGTTTGGCAGGCCGTCGTTACGACCGGGGCGTGGATAAACATAAAGGCCGTAATACTCCAGAATCTGAGCGTAGTTTTTCCAATTAGTAAACTGCGCCAGATTGTCTTCGCCCATAATGAGGGTAAACTGATGCTGTGGGTATTTTTCGGTAAGTCGGGTCAGCGTGTCGATGGTATAGCTGGGCCGGGGCATCGAGAATTCAATGTCAGTCGCTTTCAGGCGGCTGTTATCAGCAATGGCCCGTTCTACCATGTCGAGCCGGTCAAACTCGTGCAGCAGACTTTTGGTCTTTTTAAACGGATTTTGGGGAGAAACGACAAACCAAACCTGAGCCAGGTCGGTGGTGGTAGCCATTGTGTTGGCAATAATGAGATGCCCAACATGAATGGGATTGAATGAGCCAAAGAAAAGGCCAATCTTCATGCTGCCAGAAAGTCATCGACCAGTTTCTGCGCTGTTGCCAGTGAGTCTTCGAGTTTATCATTGATCAGCACTACATCGAAGCGATTTTGAAAACTCATCTCAAAATGTACCTTAAACAGACGTTTAGAGAGGCTGTCTTCGGTTTCGGTAGCACGGTCCATCAGGCGTTGGTGCAGGGTTTCTTCGTCAGGCACTTTAACGAATACGGCTAGGGCGCGGTCGCCGTAGTATTCTTTGAGTTTCAAACCACCCTGTACATCTACATCGAAGAGTACATGTTTCCCCGAATCCCAGAGCCGTTGGATTTCGGATTTGAGGGTGCCGTAAAAGGCGCCTACATACACCTCTTCCCACTCGACAAACTCGTTGTTATCAATTTTCTGCTTAAACTCTTCAGGGGTCAGAAAGTAATAATCTTTTCCATTCTGTTCAGCACGGCCCCGGCGGTCGCGGGTGCAGGCCGAAATAGAGAATCCGAGGTTAGCGTTTGTGGCCAGCAAATGACGCACAATGGTGGTTTTACCAGAGCCAGAGGGAGCCGAAAAAATAATAAGTTTGCCGTCCAACGTGTCGAAGTTACGGGAGTGCCCTAGCTAAAACTAATGATGCGGGCCTTAATAGTCGCAATGAGTTGCTCCGGACAAGGTTTTTTCTCCATCCGACCATGCAGCAGAGCTTTCACTTCTTTTTCAAGACTATACATCTCGATACAGGGGCGGCACGATTCGAGGTTATTCCGGAGCCTGTCAATTTGTTGCTCGGTGGCTTCTCCGTCCAGAATCAACTGAATCATCTTCAGACAGTCGGCTTGATGGTCGCAATTATGCTTCATCACGGGCTTAGCCGGGGGCTGGGATGCGGATTGGGGCAAAGACGTTTGCATTGGAAAAATAGTATTTATTCCAAGTTTAGTAATATGTTAAGTACTTGAGAAACCAGTTTAAACTCAGAAAAAGTTCAGCCTACTCGTCATTATTTTCGTTATACCCCATTGATGCGGCATACTCGCGCAATTTATCTTTCAAGAGGTTTCGCGCCCGGTGCAGCCGTGACCGTACTGTACCGATGGGAATGTCGAGAATTTTGGCCATTTCTTCGTAGGTAAATCCTTCAATATCGCAAAGGATAATTACGGTCCGAAAATCAACTGGCAGGGAATTCAGGGCGTTAGCAACTTCATCGCCGATTAAGTCCGACACTGATTCGGCCCGCAAATCAATAGTATGTTCGGTTTCGGCATCTTCGGAGTTATAGGTCGTTTCTACGTCCTGATAATCTACCTTGGCCGGTTCCTTACTTTTTTTCCGGTAATCGTTTATGAAGCTGTTCTTCAGAATCCGAAACAGCCATGCTTTGGCGTTGGTTCCCTGCTCAAATGACGAAATGAAACGAAATGCCTTTAAATACGTATCCTGCACCAGGTCGTTGGCATCGTCCTCATCCATGGTGAGCCGAAAGGCAAAGTTATACATGGAGTCTATGTGGGGCATAAACTCTTTGTTGAAAATCAGGTACTTCTGATCGTCGGTGTACCCACGAGTTGGCGTATCGGACATAATTTCGGGCAAAGTCGCCATAAAATTACAAGTTTTTTGCCGTTCAGTATGGTCGCATTGTCGGCTGCTGACGTAAACTACGGCTTTTGCTATAGACTCCTACAAAAACTAATCCGTTGTAAGAGCAGAATGTTTTAGGCGACAAATTGGCAGGTGTTAGTTATCCGCTTAATTCCGGGTAAAAAACTGGATCAATAAAATACTCACACTGGTGAATACAGTACTGGCTACCACGCGCAGCAGGGTAGGCAATAATAGGCTAAAGCTACCTGCTTCAATGATAAACAGGGCTGCGTGATGAATAAATACCAACACCAGCACATACCGGAAAAACTCGCCTACGCCCAGTTCGCGCAGGGTAAATTCGACCCGCGCTTCCTGAATTCGCTGCCCCATTTGCACCCGTACCACAAAAGGCCGCAGGTAGGCCATTAATACCGTAGCGGCAGCATGAACACCTAAGGTATTGTAAAATGTATCGACCACAATACCCACACCAAATCCAATGAGCAATAAGGCGGTGAGGCTGGTTTCGTTCGGAAGCAGTAGAATGCAGG
This sequence comes from Cytophagales bacterium, assembly GCA_038212815.1. GTDB lineage: Bacteria > Bacteroidota > Bacteroidia > Cytophagales > Spirosomataceae > JBBQUC01. Next base: position 742 of record JBBQUC010000090.1, on the reverse strand, counting down.
CTACGTAAATAAAGCAGAAAGCAAAATCAAACAGCACCAGGTTGCGTACAATCAGGATTTGCAGCACCAGATAAAGCAGAAATAAAAACGCTGTATTAATAATCTCGCGGAGAGTCAAGAGAACCTGGTTTAGGAGTTATTTAGTGAATGTAGAATGGGTATAGTACCCTTATTTTTCGTCGGCCTGTTTTTCGAGTTGCTCCTGCTGCTCCTGCAATTTATTTTCAACTACATAGACAAACGCAAGGCTGCCAAAATTGGTGGCTACATCCAGGCTAATATCATGGAAGGTCTGGTTGGGCTGTATGCCCACGCTCCGCACCCGCCCAACCAGAATACCCGGTGGGAACGTTGAATTATACTCCGACGTAACGACCGAATCGCCTTTGTGAACCGGCTTGTACCGCGAAATGTCCAGTAACTCCATGCGTTTGGGGTCAATACCCGGCCAACGGGCAGACCCAATCTCATCGGCTTTTAGCAACTTCGAGGATATTTTGAACTCAGAGTGCAGAATGGACGTAACGACTGAGAAATGCTCGTTGCAGTACCTGACTCGCCCCACCACCCCGGTTGGCGAGATAACCCCCATACCAGGCCGTATCCCGTCGGCTGTGCCTTTGTCTATGGTTAGGGTGTTGTTGGCTAGGGTGGTGGTGTTATTAATCACCTTAGCTACCGTGTACTTGAACCGGTTGGCAAAAACAGAATCAGCCTGGTAGGCCAATGGGGCTGCGGGCTT
>JBBQUC010000089.1:0-11197 GCA_038212815.1 Cytophagales bacterium | reverse complement strand
TTAGGATTGAAGTATATTTTAGATGCAATTGAAGAGATAGAAATATATTTAACAGAAGTCGACTTTTCCACATTTATCGAAATTTAATGATGAGATTTGCTTGTATAAAGCAAATGGAAACTTGAATTCAAGTTTGATTACCTCCAATAAACAGTTTACTTTTGATCGTTTTATAAACTCTACCGCTATGCAGGTACAAATCGACATAAAGTTTGACCAATTAGTGCAGTTAGCCAAACGGTTACCTAAAAAACAATGGGCTAAGCTTAAACAGGAAGTAGATGCACAAGTGCCTGTTTATGAAAATAATAAACGGGAAGAATTCAAAAAAATGCTGCTAAACGGCCCGGCAGCGACCAAAGAACAATTAGAAACGATTGATGAGAACCGTAACGCAATTAATCAATGGCGAACAACCTGATTCTGATTGATACGTCTATTCTGATTGACTTTTACCGGAAGACAAATAAAGAAAATTCTGTTTGGGTAGGTTTAGTAGAAGAAGGTTATGAGTTTGCCAGCAACTTTAAACCGAAAACATTTTGACCGCATCGACGAACTAACTATTGTTGCCTAAAGTATCTCAACGGGCGGAGCCAGCCACGGTGTTTGCCGCGCTATTACCTCTACCTCATCACCTATACTTATCGTACCGCCCGTTTTCCCTACAATAGCGTTTTGGCCGAACAGAATTTTGTGAGCATACTGCCGGTAAGTGGCGAGGGTTTTCAGCGGTTCGCGGCCTTTTTGTCCCGTTACGGGGTCGATGGTGGTGAGCACACAGCGGGCGCAGGGTTTTACCCCGTAAAACTCGGTGTCGCCCAGCCGGAACTGTTGCCAGCTATCTTCGTCGTTGGGTTCGGTGCCGCTCACCACAATATTAGGCCGAAAGCGGTTCATGGTGATGGGCTGGTCGAGCCGCCGGTTCAGTTCATCCAGCGATGCCTGGCCAATAACCAGATACGGATACCCATCGGCAAAGCTTACCCCCGGCACGTACCCCTGCGCATCAGGAGCCACATACTGTGCATCCACGGGCCGGTGAGTCTGCTCAGGCATATACACTAACCGGCAGCGCAATCCTAACACCCGCGAAAACCAGCGGTCGGCCACATCACTCACGGCCACGGCCTGTACTGTATCATCCCAGACCACCGTGGTCAACACCTCATCGGTATGTTGCTCCAGGCCAATGGTCAACCCATCGTCGGGCCGCATCCGCTCCGATACGTGCAAGTGGCCGGGCAGCAGTGCTACGTTGATCTGTGACATGACCGGGTGCTCCCGTTGGGTCATAAATGGGTAGATACCGGCTTGCGGATCGGCACCAACCAGCATCCAGCGACGGTCGTACTGAAAACCGCGCTCGTTGATAACCGCTTCCGAAACGGCCATGCCGCCAAGCGATTTAATGGGGTAGAGATAGAGGTTCTGGATGTGCATACGCTTAAAACGCCATTCTGGGCATTGGGCTAACTTCCTGACTGGTGAACTCACCAGCCAGGTATTTAAAATGGGCTGCCATGCCAATCATGGCGGCATTATCGGTACAGTAATCGAACGGGGGGATATAGACTGTCCAGCCCTGCTCCTGCCCCAACGCCAGCAACGAAGCCCGCAGGCCACTATTGGCCGATACGCCACCCGCAATAGCTACCTCCTGAATACCCGTTTCGCGCACGGCCCGTTTCAGTTTGGTGAGCAGCATCTGTACCAGTGTGTGCTGAATACTGGCACAAATATCCGGTAGGTTCTCGGCAACAAATGCCGGATTGGCTTTGGTCTGGTCGCGTAGAAAGTAGAGAATAGCCGTTTTAATCCCGCTGAATGAAAAGTCCAGCCCCGGCATCTCGGTGGTGGGGAAGCGGAACGCCAGCGGGTTACCCGTACGGGCGTATTTGTCGATGAGCGGCCCCCCCGGATACGGTAGGCCCAGCAGTTTGGCCGATTTATCGAAGGCTTCGCCCACAGCATCGTCCTGCGTTTGACCAATAACGACCATGCTGAGGGGCGCATCGACGCGCACCAACTGCGTGTGGCCACCGCTCACGGTCAGGCACAGAAACGGAAATTCAGGCACGGGTGTACGGGCATCATCACGAATAAAGTGTGCCAGCACATGTGCCTGTAAATGATTTACTTCGATGAGGGGACGGTTCAGGCCGAGGGCCAGGGCTTTGGCAAACGAGGTGCCTACCAGCAATGAACCCAACAGTCCCGGCCCTCGTGTAAAAGCAATGGCTGATAACTCGTTTTTCGGTACATTTGCGTCGGCCAATGCCCGCGCCACCACTGGCACAATGTGCTGTTGATGCGCCCGCGAGGCTAATTCGGGGACAACACCCCCGTATTGTTCGTGAATCAACTGGGTAGCAATAACATTGGAGCAGACCTGACCGTTTATCAGTACAGCCGCCGATGTTTCGTCGCAGGAGGATTCAATGGCTAAAATTGTCATTCTTGCAAAATTAACGCCTTGCGCTCATTTCTCACCATATTCCTCAAAACGCTGCTCTACGTGATGCTGGCCGTGCTGCTCCTGTTTGTGGGGGTGGTCATTAGCCTACAGGTGCCTGCCGTACAAACCGTTATTACCCACAGAGCCGCCCGGTGGGTGAGCGATAAAATGGGGTTTCCGGTCTCCATTGGCCATGTCTCCATTAAATGGTTCGATGCGCTGACCCTCGAAAAAGTCAGCATCCGCGACCGACAGCAGCGACCTATGATCGACGTGGGGCGGCTCGACGTGAATTATAACCTCCAAAACCTCATCGACTCGTCGGCGCATAACCTGCACCTCGACGAGGTGGTGCTGTATCGACCCGATGTACGGCTGGTGAAAAACCCGAAGACCGGCGACCTCAACCTCGACGAGTTTATTGCCCGGATTGACGAACTAACCTCCGACCCGAAGGCTCCTGTCAGCAATAGCCACGTACCGTTTACCATTGGCAAGGCCACCATTGCCGAGGGCCGGTTCACGCTGGAAGACCCCCGCGAGCCGAAAATGCCCAGCCGCGCCGACTTCGATTATAACCATTTTACCCTCAATAACCTGAACGGCACGGCCAACAACGTGCTCCTTCAAGGCGATACCATTGCTATCGACATCCAAAAGCTAAAAGCCATCGACCGGCGGTCAGGCTTAACCATCCGTCGGCTGGATACGAAGTTTCTGTACTGCGCTACGCAGATGGAACTGGCCCGGCTAAACCTACAGGTGGGTAACTCGGTGGTGCGCGATTATATTTCGCTGAACTACCGAAAGCCAGCCGACATGGGCGATTTCAACCGCTCCGTTACGGTGGTGGCCCACTTTGATGGCAGCCACATACAGGCCAAAGACCTCGGCTATTTTGCGTCGTATCTGCGCACCCTGAACGAGGCCTGGGATCTGACCGGGAATTTTCGGGGGACAGTCAACAACTTTGCGCTTACCAAAACCGATCTGCGGTTTGGCCCCCAGGGGCGCAGCCGACTGGTGGGCGACCTGGCGTTTAAGGGGCTGCCCGACATGGATCAGACAACGGTCAATTTCGCGTTGGCCCCTTCATCGGTCAACATGGCCGACATCCGGCAGTATTACCCGGATGCGTCGTTCAACAAAATCATTCAGCCGCTGGGTACGGTGCAGTTCGACACGCGGTTTGTGGGAGCGTTCGACAATTTCCGCACCAATGGGCATTTTAATACGGCGGTAGGCAAAGTCACGATCAACGACCTCGTGCTGAAACTGAGCAACAAACCCGCCAACTCCACCTACATGGCTACCATACAGGCCGACAATTTCGACCTGGGTAAACTCCTCGATGAACCCGCCTTTGGCCTCCTCGATGGAGCCGGGCGCATCCGTGGTCGGGGATTTTCGCTGGCAACGGCCCACCTGGATGTCGATGGCAAGTTGAACCGGTTTGGGGTAAACGGGTATAATTTCCGCAATGTGGTGGTGGAGGGCAACCTGCAACAGGCTTTTTTCAATGGTAAACTAAGCGTTAGCGACCCCAACCTGGCGTTTAATCTGGATGGCGAGTTTGACCTGCGCGGCCCTCAGAACCGCTTCGATGTACGGGGTGTTGTGCGGCAGGCCGACTTGCGTGCCCTCGGCTACATCCACGATTCGCTCACCATCAGCACGGCTTTAGCTGTAGCTGTTACCGGTAATACCCTCGATCAGTTGGCGGGCAGTGCGTACTTTCGCAACGCGTTTCTGAGCCTGAATGGCCGCAACCTGGCCATCGACACCCTAGCCATTGAATCGACCATCCTGAATAAAACGGCGGCAAACCGCTTCGTTACCATTGCGTCTGATTTTCTGACAGCGCGGCTGGAAGGCAATTTCACCCCCGTCCGAACGCTGGACGATCTACAGCAACTGCTTACCGAATATAAACTCTACTTTGCAGGCCATGCCGCCGAGCGGGCTGCTTATTATACCCGCAAAACGGAGCGGCTGGCTAAACTGCCCCTGAACCGGCAACCTACCCGGTATAGTGTCGATTACCAGATTGGGTTTCGGGATGCCCGCCCTCTGTTCGATTTTTTAGCCCCGACGGCTTACATTGCCCCCAACGCCCAACTGGATGGTGAGTTCACCGTTGACCGAACCACGTTACTGACCGCCAACCTCAAAAGCGATTCGCTGCGCTGGGCGGGGTATCGCTTTGGGCCAACCGAGGTGGATATTACCACCTCTAAATTTACCAATGGCGAAGAAGTGCTGGCCTCGGCCATCGTCACCTCGCAACGGCAGCAGTTAGCTCAACTGGCCCCTACCGAAAACCTACTGGTGGAGGCCGCCTGGGACATTGACCACATTGAGTTTGCCAGCAGCATTCAGCAAACGGCTAGCACCAACCGCGCCCGGCTCAATGGCGAACTGCGGTTTAAAGGCGATGCCATCGACCTGACGTTCCAGAAATCGAACCTGCGGGTGCTGGACGAAGAGTGGACACTGAACCCCCAAAGTCTGGTGCGGCAGGTAGGCCGCGAGATTCTGTTCCGCGATTTCTCGCTCACCAATCAGGAGCAGCAGATTACGCTCTGGGGTCGGCTGTCGGAAGACTCGTCGCAGGTAATGAACGCCGTGGCCAAAAACTTCCGGCTGCAAACCCTCGACCCGGTGCTGAACACCAAAATTGGTGGCACCCTCAACGGCATTATCTCCCTGCGCGACCCGTATAAAACGGCCATTCTAGAGAGCGAACTCAACATCCGGGCGTTGGCCTATCAGGGTTTGCTACTTGGCGATGTGCGGGCCGAGGGTGACTGGGACCCGGCCAATCAGCGGCTCAATATAACCACCCGCCTGAACCGCGAGGGCCTGGATGTGCTGACCATGACCGGCACCTATGCCTCGCGGCTGACCCAAAGCCCGCTGAACCTGACCGCACAGTTTAATGATACCGAACTGAAACTACTCGAACCCTTCACCACCGGCCTTTTTTCTAACCTCGGCGGCACTATTCGGGGCGATGTAGCCATCACCGGCCCGCTAAAAGCCCCGCTGCTGAATGGTACCGTGGTTGTAAAACGCGGAAAAGCCACCTTCGATTACCTGAAAGCCGACCTTACCTTTGAGAATAACGTAGACTTCCGTCCGGGCGAGATTTCGACTAAGCAGTTGGTGCTGCACGACCCGAACGGGAATAAGGCTACCCTGCATGGTGGGGTATTTCACGATGGGTTCAAGTACTTCCAGCTTAATTTCGATGCCGATTTCAAGAACTTCCGCATCCTGAACACCACCGCCAAAGACAACGATCAGTTTTATGGTACGGCTGTCGTGACAGGGCAGGGCGAATTATTTGGCCCACTGGGTAACCTGACAGTGCGGGCCAATGTGACCAGTAATAAAGGCACCCGCATGTATATCCCGCTTGATGGGGCGCAGTCAGTCTCCAGCGAAGATTTTATCCAGTTTGTGAACCGTAGTAAAGCCAGTACCTCCACCGATACCCCCAAGACGGATTCGTCGGCGGTCGACTTATCGGGGATTAAAATGGACTTCAATCTGGATGTCACCCCGGATGCCTACTGCGAAATTCAGCTTGACCGGCAAACGGGCGATATTATCAAAGCTTACGGTGCGGGGCGAATCGGGATGCGAATCGACACCAAAGGTGATTTCACGATGACCGGCACCTACGCCATTAAGCAGGGCGAGTACACCTTTACCTTCCAGAATGTGATTAACAAGCGGTTCCAGATTAGACCCGATAGCCGGATTACCTGGACTGGCGACCCCTACGGAGCTTTGCTGGATGTAACGGCAGCTTACACCCAATACACGGCATTGGGTCCACTGCTGCAAAACGTGACGGGCAGCACCTCCGATGTGAACGCCAACTCGCCCGACCGCACCCGCCGGTATCCGGTCGATTTACTGATTAAACTGAACGGGCAACTCACGGCTCCTGATGTGAGCTTCGACCTGAAAGTGAAAGAATACCCGGCCTCCTCTGATTTCCGGCAGGCTGTGACTGCTTTTGAAAACCGGCTGCAAAGCAACGAGCAGGAGCTAACCCGACAAGTCAGCAGCGTGCTGGTCTTTAACCAGCTCCTACCCGAAGGTACTGGCTTTTTCGACCCTAACTCGGTGAACTCCGGGGTGGCCAATAGCGTCAGCGAGATCATCTCTAACCGGATTAGCCAGTTAGCCTCCAACCTCGACCAGAACCTCGATGTGGGCATTTCGCTGGGTGGCCTGGGGCTGAACAACCTGAACGACAACCTGATTAACAACCTCCAACTTCGGTTTTCGTACCGATTCCTGAACGACCGGTTCCGCATCAGCCGCGATGGTGGATTTACTTACGGCCAAAACCAGACCAGCACCGCTAGCCTGCTGGGCGAGTGGACGCTCGAATACATGCTCACCCACGACGGGCGACTGCGGGCCAAAATGTATAACCGCAACCAGCAAAGTGCGTTGGGCCAATACACCTTCGGCTCTAACACGACCCTCACCACCAGCGGAGGCATCAGCCTGCTCTACACCCGCTCGTTCAACCGCCTGCTCGGCAGCGATGCGCCCCGCCCTACCCCCGGCATCCGCCAGCCCACCACCATTCCGCTCAAGCCTGTTACACTCACTCAAACTGAGGGGAAATAATCACAGGACTTGTAAGCCCCTTTGTCCCGGTAATACTTTTCAGGAGTGCAACTAACTGCTTCTCAATCAAACCAGCCACTCGATATAATTTTCTGGTGAAATGACAGCAGTTTCGGTATTTGGATAAGCCTGCCTAAATAGAGCCGGAAAGCGAACTTTGGCATTCAGGTTCCACTTGAATGCCAAAGCCCGGATTTGCCCGGCATCTTCTTCCAGCCAATCTATTTCCTGCTGTTGGGTGGTTCGCCAGAAATAATAGGCAGGCCGTTTACCAGCATACAGGTTTGCTTTTACCCGTTCGGCAATCATAAAATTCTCCCAAAGTGCCCCTACATCAGCCCGGAGCGATAATGGATTCACATTTTTTATGAGGGCATTGCGAATACCGTTGTCGTAGAAAAATACCTTCTTGCTTTTCTTCAATTCATTCCGCAGGTTGCGACTCAGGGCACCCACCTGAAACACAACAAATGCCTGTTCGAGTAGGCCAAGGTATCGCTCCACTGTAGCCGGGTCTGTGCCTACCGTTTGGCTCAGTTCATAAAACGATACTTCGCTACCTACCTGCAACGCCAGTGCCACCAGCAATTTTTGAAGTACTGCCGGTTTTCGGATGTCCTGTAGCCGTAAAATGTCCTTATACAGGTAGCTATCGGCCAGTTCAGCCAACCGGCGGTCAGCATTGGCCGGATTCAGCACTATTTCGGGATAAAACCCATAGATAAGCCGTTGAGTTAACAAACGCTGCTCCTCCCGTTGCGATGTATGGGCAACTAACTCGGCGGTTGAAAAGGGCAACAACCTGTACTCAAATTTACGCCCCGTCAGCGGCTCGTTGATACCCCCTGCCAGTTCTAATGCCGATGACCCCGTGGCCACCACCTGCACATTGGGCAGCTGATCGACCATTAACTTCAGCGTTAGACCAATACTGGGTACACGTTGCGCTTCGTCGATAAAAATCAATTCATTATTTCCAACTAATGCCCGTAATTGGCTACTATTAACGGTGTCGAGGTCAGCCCGGTCATCGGGTTCATCACAATTAAGCCAAAGCGTGGGGCGTTGCACCTGAGCTGCCAATTCAGTAAGCAGCGTAGTTTTGCCAACCTGACGGGGGCCGGTCAGTATTATGGCTTTACCCTGAAATAAGTCTTGTTGAATAAGAGGCAGTATTTGGCGCGTAATCACAATATTTAGGTTAGTTTTAAGAGTATAGTCGTAAAACTAACCTAAATATTGTGATTACGTCTTACGCCCCAGCTATCTCCTGCCGATTTCGGTAAGCCCGCCACAGAAAATAGAACCCCATCAGCACAGCGGGGATGCTTAGAATCTGGCCCATGTTCAGGTAGAGACTATTCTCAAAAGCCTCCTGATTTTCTTTCAGGTATTCGTACAGGAAACGCAGGGAGAAAACCCAAATCAGGAAAATACCGAGCATACTGCCGCGCGGAGTTTGAGCCTTGTGCTTATTCCAGAACCAGAGCAACACAAAAAACAACACCAGGCACGAGAGCGATTCGTAGAGTTGGGCGGGGTGGCGAGGCAAAATCCGGTCGCCAAACTCGTGGTTTTGCACAAACAAAAACCCCCAGGGTACAGTAGTTGGTCGGCCAATAATCTCGGAGTTAATGAGGTTACCGAGCCGGATAAACGCTCCGCCGAGAGCAACGACAATCACAATCCGGTCTGTTACCCACAAAAATGTTTGCCCCGTTAGCTGGCTAGATTTCCGGCGCGAATAGAGCCACAGGCTGGTGAGAATACCAATGGTGGCCCCGTGACTGGCCAGCCCCCGATAAGGTGGCAAAATCACTTCTAAGGGGTGTTTAAAGAGGGTTTCAGGTTCGTAGAACAGAAAATGCCCGATGCGCGCACCCAGTACGGTGGCAATGACCATGTACATCAGCAGCGTATCGGTATCGGCAACGGGCTTATCTTCTTTCTTGAAAATATAGGTCATCACCTGCATCCCAATCAGAAAACCGAGGGCGAACAGCAGACCATACCAGCGAACAGAAAACGTACCTATGTGAAAGATTTCGGGATCGACATCCCAGACAATGTATTGCAGCATGACGGATTATTTTCGGGGGCGTTTTGTTACTCTACGAAGCCGGGCAAAGATAAGTCAACTCTGCCGAAGTTTGTTGCCCGCCTACTGCTGTTCTTTTATGAAGTACGTCTTGATTGGTCTGGTCAGGTTTTATCAGGGGGCCGTTTCGCCGTACCTGCCCAACGCCTGCCGCTACTCGCCCACCTGCTCGCAGTATATGATTGAGGCTGTGAACCGGCATGGGGCCGTGCGGGGCGGCTGGCTGGGCCTAAAACGCATTGCCCGCTGCCATCCGTGGGGCAGTCACGGCCACGATCCGGTGCCTTAACTTAAACACGCAAACACTATGAACGCGCGATTGTTGATTACGGTACTGCTCCTAATGGGCAGTCTCAACCTTATGGAAAGTGTAGCCAATCAGAAAAAATCGCTCAAAGCCATGCTGAGCGATAAAAAAGACCACCGTCGGGTGTTGTTGCTCTATGGTCGCGACGACGCGCAGTTTTCACTCATCAACCAGCAGGAAGACCTGCATACCGAAACCAATGCCCTCGCCGAACGCGACCTCGACGTAATTGTGCTGGTAGCCTCCGAAGTGCAGGAACCCGACCGTCAGTTTCTGATGCAGGCGTTCAAACTCGTTCCCTCCGAAGAGTTTAGGGGCTGGCTTATTGGCAAGGATGGAGGTATCAAGCACACCTTTACCAAGCCGATTGCCCCTGCCGAACTTTTTCGCATTATTGATGCCATGCCCATGCGGAAGTCAGAGATGAAGCAGTAGCCTGGTCGGAATACGACTTATTTCTCATCGGCCAGGTTTATAATGGCAGTCGGTATTTCTGGCTCGCCATCACAAAACGTTTCTTTCCAACCCTGGGTCAACGCCCACCGCTGTATCCAGGACAGTCCATATCCGCCGATGTATCGGTCGGGCGATTGGTAAGCTGGGTCTTGCAGCACCTTGCCGAGGGATACAAACTGGTACCCCTCGGCTTTCAACCGGGCCAGCAAATCGCCCAGGAAAAAGGAGTTGATGGTATTGGCATGGGTTAGGAGTACCTGCGCAATGGGGCGATGAAAAAGCGAATCGGCCTGCGCTTCGTAAAAATGTACCGAAGCTATCATATACGCCACATACTGCCTGCCGACCGACCGGGCCAATGCCGTGTCTTTCAGCGCAAGTGCCTTGTCGTAGGCGGCTGAATAGAGATAGTCCCGATTGTTGATCGTAACCGGGGCTTCCTGATACCCGGCTTTTGCCAGATACTGATTAAGCGAATCTAATTTCCCCACCGTGTTGCCCCGCTGCAAATACGGATGCCGGAAGTAGCGCAGTGGTTTGCCGTACTTCAGGGTCAAGGGTTTAACCACCCTCTCTCCACCCAGCACATCGTGTTGGTACTCAGCCGCCGAAATTTCATTATAGCCTTTATGGGCAAAGGTATGGTTCCCTAATTCCATACCAGCTTCCAGCCATTGGGTCAATAAGCTCACCTGTTTTGGGTCAGCGTTGGCTTCCCTCAGCAGTTTTTGGGCAATCACAAAACCGATAGCCGGAACCCTATGCCGCTGTAGGTGCGTCAGCAGTCGCCGGGTGAGTGAATCCTGGCCACCCCCTGTATTGTATAAATCCGAGACCGTGGGTAAATCGTCCACAGTAATACAAACCTGTTTTTGTGCCTGAACAGGCTGTAGATAGGTCAGAGTTATCACCAATATCCCGATTACTAAGCGCCGCATAAAGTAGTCAATGTTGACGGGTAAACCTCAGCAATATAGTCAAAAAACGGTTCGATTGATCGGACTGATTTTTGGGTACTACTGCCGGATATAGGATATAACCTGCCACTTATCAAGTAAAATGCACCACGGAGAAAGTCGCCAAATTCACCCCTACTGGCTGATATACCTTTGAATCGTCAAACAAGGACAAACAAATTCATCACAAACAACAACCAATCAAAACCAAACAAACTCATGAAAACCAACACAACCAACACGAACAAGCTTTCCATCAGCAAAATGAC
>JBBQUC010000088.1:0-11218 GCA_038212815.1 Cytophagales bacterium | reverse complement strand
GTAGGTGGCGGTATTTGCCCAGTTGTCAACAACGGAGCCGGAGTAACTCACAAACACCAGTTCGGGGTCAATGGTTAGGGTCTGGTTTTTATCGTAGCCATTGGGCAGCACAAACCGGGCCGTGGGGCCGCTGGGGGTTGTTTCGTCTAACCCCCATTGAGCGGCCACTTCAGTCGCTTTTTTGTCGCGGCTCACAAAGCTATACGGCTCATTCTCCCGAAACTGATTTACGCTGGTCTCAATGGTGAGCCGCCCATTGGCTAGTTTCACCGCATCGGCCCCGGCATAGTGCAGCCGAATCTGGTCGGGGTTGCCACCGGGCCTCACGGTGAACTCATACTTCAGGGTTTCGTAGAATGCGTAAATGCGGAGGTCGATGTTGGGGTAGAGGTCGTGGTAAATAACCTCGGCAAAGTTGGGCACCGCGCCTGCCCAGTGGCGGGGGTCGTTTCCTAGAAAATAATTGGTGGTCGATTCTCTCTGCCGAACGCCCTCTACCCTGGCAAATGTAGCACTGCCGGGCAGTTGCACTGCTACACCATGCGCCCGAATCGGCCCCGTTTGGGGGCTGTTGGCGGGGTATTGACCTGCGTGCAAGCCTGCCAGCGTTCTGGTATCGAAGAAGGCATAGTGCAGGCTATGTTGCTTCAGATACAAAAACCCACCCGGCAAATCGGCCCGAAACAACACATCGGCGGGCCATTGCCCCCGGTTCTGCACAAACGTAACGGCAGCTCCCGGAACCGCCCGCAGGGGTAACCAGGCGATTAGCAGGAGCGCGACAAGCAAATAGCGAAACGACCAGTGAGGCATGGAAAACGGGCAGACGGACAAATAGCGAAGGTACACTATTTTTCGCCCAATGCCAGCCGGTCGAAGGCACGAATAATTGAGTCTCGATGCGGATTATCTGCACGAAGAATTACCGATGCAAAATAGGGTTCTAAGCTATAAGCAGGTTGTGGCAGGTCATGCAACACAAATTGACCATCTGAAAAACGGGTGAACCAGCCATCAAATTTGCGCTTACGGGCCTCGGCACGGGAGTCGGAGTCGTCGCAGATGTATAGAACAACCCGTTTATGAATGGCAAAGAAACGGGTGATTATGGCAATGATAGTCGGTGTGATTCGTTTATCGGCTGGTATAACCGTTAGTGTTGGTGTATTGATAATATCAATCACTATCTCAAAAACTGAATTATTCCAGAAGGCTTCTGGCAGTAGATAATCACTTGGTTTGAAGCGCACTCGATAGAGAACCTTGTGATCAGTCTGGAAGACATAACTAACAATGGGTTCGTTAATAAGCTCAATCTGGTAAGGAATTAGATGCTGCATTTTTTTCGCGTAAACGTGCCAGTGCCTGTTGCACCTCCGGGGTATTAAAACTAGTGCGTATCTCTTTCTGCCCCTCGTGCTTGCTGTTCATTAGCCCCCGGAAAAAGACCAGCGAACGTTCTTTACGCAGTTGCTCCTCCTGCTGTTCGGGTGTAAGTTGATCGACAGTTGTCATAGCCATTACTGATTTTAGAGTAAAACTAAAGGTATTCCCTCCGATAACAAAAAATCAGCATTACCCGTTTACTCCGCCAGGTTGAACCGTACCTGCACCCCACCAGAGGTAGTGGCGCGGATGAAGGAATTGGATACCAGCGGATTGTTGAATGTCCGGTCGAAGTAGAAATTGATATTCAGTCGGCTGCTGACCACATAGTTGATGGTGGGGCGTAGTTGAAAATTCACGTTACCCGCCGTAATGATCTGCTCGGCATCGAGCTTGCGCTGAATGCTGCGGGTATCGCGGAAGGTGAGGGCGCACTGGAAGGTCAGATCATTTTTTAGCTTCTTCACCGAGCCGTTGATACGGAATGGGAGCCGAAAATTCTGCTTCGTAAACCCAATGGTGGCCGTGATATCTTTGCTGTTCAACTCCGCCACCTGCGCGTTGGAGAGGTTCAGGGCCACATCGCGCTGCCGGTTGTATTCCAGCCGCCCGCTGATGCGGCTTCGGGTCTGAAACTGCACCCCCAGCAGGGGCGAGAACCGCTCCGACATGGTGATGGTACTCATCACAAATACCGGAATGAACTGCCGCTCCGGGGTGATGGCTGCCGAGAGCGGATACCCCCGCACGGCCAGATTCACGTAGGTAGAACCAAAATCAGGCCTGCCATATTCGAGCGACGAGACGTAGTTGCCCACGCTGTAGGTGGAACTGTAGCGGTGCTGCATGGTAAAGGAGGTAAACACCTTTTTTATCCCCGGCAGGTTCGAGAGGCCACTATAAGTAATGTCCCAGTTGGGTAGCGGAATGCTGTAGAAAGGGGAGAGTTTGACCTGGTTGGGGTCTTGCCCGCTATAGGCGGCAAAGAAGGCCGGAATCAGCACATCCTGCGAGTTTTTGTTGTATTCGCCCTTACCCTCGGTCACGCGCTTGTTCTCCTGATTCAGCCGGGTCAGAATGGTGGATCGGTACTGCTCGAACCGCTCGAAAATAGGCGAGGTATTATCATCGCGGATGGGTACAAACGAGGTTCGGAACGACAGGTACGACATGCTGAACTGCCCATTGCGCACCGGGCTGAAACTCTGAAATGCTCCGCCTACCTCACCGGGCCGGAAAAACTCCTGGTAGCTATCAGACCGTTCGTAGCGGGCGTTCACTACCATTCGGAAATCCTTGAACGGCTCCAGGGTGGTGCTGGCCGAAAACCGCTTGCCCAGCGTTTGGGTAAACGGCTGGTTTTGCACCGTACTCTTCGAGAGCCAGCCATTGGCCACAGCCCGGTCTTTGATGCCGGGGTTCTGACTGCCCAGCACAAACCCCAGCCCCGGTGCCCCCTCTGGCGAGATACCCAGGAACCTTGGCGAGGGCATAAAACCCGGCAGTGCGGTTGATTCCACAATGTTGTAATTGAAGTTAATCCCCCGCACCGTCAGCAGGGTGCGCACAAAGCTTTTCAGTACCCGGCTATCCTGTTGCTGAATCTCTTCATCGTCGCCGGGACTACGGGTGAAGTTCTTGCGGGGTATCGAGGGGGTATTGGCCCACCGCAGCGACTTAATTTTGTTGTACAGCCGAATCAGATCGACCCGCCCCTGAATGCCATAGTCACGGTTGTTACGCACAATGTTGCCAAAGGGCGTTCCCAGCGAGTCGGTGATGCCGTAGGAGTTGGCCTGAAACTGATACCCCACGTTGTAGCTGGCATCGGCCTGCATCCAGTCCAGAAACCCAAGTTTATCGAGGGGCAACCGGTACGTGGTGTTCAGGCTCTGCTGGAAATTTTTCATCCGGCCCAGGTGCTGAATACTCTTCCAGACCGAATCGCGCTTGGCATCGGTGTTGATGTCGCCAATGGGTTCGTCGATGATGGAGTTGGCCACAGAGCGGTAGTTCACCACCAGCGAGCGGGTCAGGTTCCAGCTAAGGTCATAAAACCGATTGAACAGGAAATACTTCTCTACCTGCGCCGGAATCCCATTGGTGGTCAGGTCGGCGTTGCGGAGTTGGGTCCGAATCAGGCTGCGATCCACCTCGGTGCGAATGGCAATCAGGGTAGGCAGGGGGGAGATATTAAAGTCTTTCAGCCAGTAGAGGGTGGGGCGTTCCAGCCCGGCAAACCGTTTGAAGGGTTCAAGCACTACCTGTTGCGGGCTATACGAGTAGGCAATGCCACCCCGGTATTGCTCCTGCGTGTATTCACCAGTGGTGATATTACTGCGCCGGGTGTCGTTGTAGGCGTAGGTGAACCCAAAATTCTCGATGTCGTAGAAATGGTTTGGCCCACCTGTCCCCACTTTAATCTTCCTGACGTTCGAGAAGTTAAGCCCGCGCCGGGTGGTAATATCTTCGGTCAGTCGCTGATAGCGGGTGCGTTCTTCGGCGTTGCCCAGGGTCGAAAGGGTCGTTTCCAGGGGCGTGTCGGGGTCGAGGGGGTTGAAATGAGGGGTTACGCGCCGGGTGTCATAGTTGACGTACATCGGGATTTTCAGCCCCCATTTTTCCGGGAAGAAACGGTCGAGAGCCAGGGCCGACGATACGCCATATTCGGTCGTCAGATCGCGGCTGCGCTCGCCTACTTTGGTCTGCACACCCCCAAACCCAAACGTAGTGAGCCGCCCCGATGCCGTGATGGTGCCAATATCGGCCAGTTTTACGTTCAGAGCCGCCACGGCGGCATAGCCAGCCGTTTGGTCGAAGCCGTTGGCGCGAAGTTCATCCACCCATACCGTGAAGCTCTTGGCCCGTTCGCCATCATTCAGTAGTCTGGGGTTACGCACGCCGATCATAATGGTTTGCACCGAACTCAGATCGGGGTTCCCTACAATAGTAAGCCGGTAGCGGCCCGTTTCGGACAGGGTCGAGTAGGGCAGACCGAATTGTCGGCCAAACTGCCGGTTTCGGTCGGCTTTCAGGTTGATCAGTTCCTCAAGGGCAATGTCGAGTTCGTTCTCAGCAGGCCACACATCGGTATCCTGCGAATCGCCGGAACGGGTAGCTTTCAGGTTGCCAATCTCAATTTCGTAATAATTGGTGGTAAAATCGGTGCCGATGCGGACAAACGTAGCTACCTGCCCGCTTTCGTTCTGGTCGTTGTGCATGTGAATGAACATCCGCAACCGCTTACGGAACAGAAAATCGAAGTTAGTATTTCGGAAAGCTGCCCGCGAGTCGCCATCGCGCAGGTTGGTGACGCTCAGCAGCATCGACTGCTCGTTCAGTTCCACGTTGGCATTTACCTGCGTAAAGTCGCGGTCGCGCTGGAAACCGGGCGGCAGGGTATAAACGTACTTGCCAGTATTACTTTGGCTGTTTTCTTCAATATTCACGGCCCCCACCTTAAAGTTGGCATCATAGGGTTCGGGCACTTCCTGGAGGCTCCGTTGGGTAAGGTCGCCCGTGTACTTACGGTACTGGTTCGATTCCATCTGCAACTGCGCAAACCGCAGCACCACCGGCTCGGCAAAATCGGTGAGGTACATCCGAATAAACCGGATGGACTTAAACCCGTTGATACTGCCTACTTTACTGGCAAACTCGCGCACCGGAATCTGGTATTTGTACCAGGTAGCCCCGCCTGTTTCTACCTTGTCGATGATGTAGCCTTTGCCTACACCTTGCTGACCGGGGCGCAGGTCGATGTTGTATTCGTAGTAGGCTTCGGTATCGTTAACCGTATTGTCGATATTCAGGTCTTCGAGGTCGGGCAGGTTGGTCGAGGCTTCGGTAGTATATTGGCTGCTGTTGCTGTCCGATTCGGGCGAGTTGTTCTCCTGCCCCATAAACCGCTTATATCGGGCCACAATGTACTTAGCCGAGTCGGCCTGCGCGCCCAGGTAGAACTGGAAATCATCGTTCGAGGGGTCGTTCTGGATTTGCCGGAAAGCGTCGGGGGTTAATTTAGGGCGGATAGCATCCAGGTATTTACTGAAATACTGACGTTCGTCGGCATCGCTCAAGCCATCGAGACCTACATCCTGTTTGGCCCGCGCCCCGGTCTGATTGGTAAAGGCATTGGTGACAAACTGCTGGCGGGTTACCCGACCCCAGGCGGTGGAGTCAACGCCCCGCTCGCGGCTACCGGGGCCGGTAGGGCCAACGGGCAGGCCATTCTCGAAGTTATACCGCCCATCTTTAATCACATCCTCCGAAATATCGCCGAGGTTCAGCACCAGTTTGCCGCCCGTGGTGTTGGGCCGGTTTTTAGTGTTGTCGGGGTTGCCACGCACCTTGCCGTTTTCACCCCCGATAAAGGGGTCCATCATCCAGAAGGTAATGTTCTCGATGTTGGCATTGTCGAAATCGTTATCAGAAGCTACCGCCCGCGTTACTGCCCCAAAGTTCTGGCGTGGGGTTTTCAGTGAGCCATCGGTGTTCAGGTCAGGGTTATAGTTATACATGCCCCGTTCGGCGGGGAAATAGGCAATATCTAACACGTTTTCGGGCAACTGAATCTGCCGCACCGACCGGCCCGGGAATAGATCGGTGGGTAAAAAATACCGCTCGTAGAAGTTGTTCTTCTCCTCATCGCTGAGGTTGGTGCCGGTGTTGCCCTGCCCAATGCCGGGTTGGTAAATGGTCTGATCGACGGTATAGACTGAGATGCGGGCGCGGTTGTAGGCGTATTGCAGGGGGTTCTGAAACGAACCCTGCGGAAACTGTTGCGGGGTGGCCCCCAGTTTCCAGCGGGTTGGCTGCCGGGTCAGGTCGAAAATGAGCCGGGTAGCCTCAAAATCGTCGATGAAGGCGTTGCCATTCACGCGGGGGGCCACGCTGGGCAGCAGGGACGCTACCTCGCCCTGAAACTGAATGGTAGATAGTTCTTTGGTCTGCACAAAGGGCAGTTTATCGAGCAGGGTGGTCAATGCCCGAGAGTCTTTCCGCAGGTTTACATCGGCCCCCAGAATGGTGTTGTTCACCGGCTCGTTGCCAATAGCCACACGGGTGAGGTAACCCGCCGGGGTTTCGCGCAGGCGCATGGCTGTCACCCCCACGTTTACATCGGGGGCTATCAGGTAATCGAGCCGGGTGCCGAGCAGGGTACGCACCTGGTTCTGAAACAGGTCGGGCTGTTCGTAGGTAATCTGAATATCGCGGCCCGAGTTGGTTACGCTCTCGTTGATGATGCGCAACCGGCCAATTTGCCCTTCCAGAATATAATCCTGCCCCGGCGAGAGCGGTACGCCCCCCGCCGTGACCTGCACCGATTTTTCACTCACGCCCGGTGGCAGTTGCACACTGGCCCCATTACCCGACTGAAACGCCCCTTTCAGAAAAAACTTATTCTTGTCGGCTATCTGCACGGCATCGGCGCGGGTAGAGCGGTAGAGGGTGTTGAACACGTACTTGGCCCGCAGGTTATCCTCGTCGGGGTCGAACTGCTTGTCGAGAAACGCCCCAAAGGGTTCGAGAATCGGGAAGATGATCCGCCCGTAGCGGCTGTCCACCGTCACACTGTCCACAAAGTCAAAGTTGCCATCGGGCTGGCGGTCGAGCATCTGGTTCAGTTGATCCATGTTAAAGACCTGCACCAGCGGCTTTCCCTGCAACCGGCGGCCCTCCTGCAAGTTGGGGTTGTCGATCCCCGTTTGGTCATCTTTATAGAGAATCCGCAACTGGAACCCCTGCTTGCTGATCTGTGCGTTGTTGAGGGCATAGATGTTTTTCATCATCAGGTCCCACATGGGTAGTTGCAGGTTGTTCCTGATATTCGACGATTTCAGCAGTTTCAGGTACAGTACCTTATCGTCGGTCTGATTCTGGTAATCTTCGGTCAGTTCGCCCACCTGGTAGCGTCGGCCCTGGTAGGTGTATTCGTACGATACGGCCAGCACTTCATCGGTGCGGAGAGGGGTTATCAGCGAGATGTACCCCAGTTCGCGCTGAAACCGATATTCGCGGTCGGTCAGGCGTTTGGCTCCCCGCAACAGGTCATAATCACGGCCTTTCTGGAACCCGAATGTCGAGATCAGCACATCGGAGGTACGATCGACAAACCGCAGGTCGGGGTTGGCTTTCACTTTGCTATACAGGCCGTTGGCCCCATTATTAGCGGGGGTATTGGCCAGAATGGGCTGGAGATTCGGGTTGTTGGGGTCATTCAGCCGGGTCGATTCACCCAGGTCGGCAAAGCCCACAATATTCCGCAGGCTCTCGGTGGTGTTGGTACGGTTAGTCACATAAACCTCCAGCCGTGTAATGGTTACCCCCGACTGGATAACGGGCAGGCCGCGCAGGGCACGCTCATAGTTGTTCCTGAAAAACTGCGACAGAAAGAAGTGTCGGTCTTCTTCGTACTGATCGGCCCGCAGCTCGAACGGGCGGGCTACCGTACCACCCCGCAGGGTGATGGTTTGCTGCCGTGAGCGTTGCTGCGAGGCCACGAAGGTGGCATTTAGCTTGCCAAACTTGGTTTGTACTTTCAGACCAAAGAGGTTCTGTACTCCCGGAATTAGCTGGCTGTTTAAGGCCCAGCTCAGGTTACCCGCTTCAATGTTCTGGATGATGTTCTCATTCTGTGGCACAAACTGCCCCAGTTTTGGGCGGGCCACAGCCGGGCCAAAGGCATTCAGGCCCGGCTCCAGACTCGGCACGTTTGCGCTGGGGCCATTCAGACTGGGTGGGGTTACGCCATTCAGACTGGGGGTGTTGAGGTTATTGAGCGGATTTTGGAGACTGTTAAGGTTGGGCGTATTGTTGCCAAAAGGCCGGTAATTCAGTTTTACGGCGTTCTCGAAGTTAAAAGCCGCCTTGGTATCGTAGTTAACCAATACACCCAGCCGCTCACCAATCTGCCCGTTGAAGTTGACGTTGATCTGCTCATTAAAAATGAAGTTCCCCTGTCGGCGTAACCGCACTGGAATCTGGGGGTTGTCGATAAATTGATGCAGATACCCAAAATCGAGGGCCACAAACCCGTTGGGCTTAAAATCCATGTTGCTGCCCCCAAAAATACGATCCACAATGGGAGGCAGTTCGAGTTTCGGGATTAGCCCGCGCCCGCTCACGGCACTTTGCCCATCGCGCTGAATGCCGTATTGCCGCCACAGGTTCTGGCGGGCGCGGTCAGTCAGCAACGCATTATACTGCGAGAATGGAATGGTTTCGGCGGGCCGATAGAGCAGCGATGAGGGAGCGGTTGGCGCAACCGGCAGGGTAGCTGAACTGGGGGCCGTTCCGGTGCCTGCCGATGGCCGACTACCGGCCCCCACCCGCTCCAATACTGTGATACCCCGCCCGCCAGTGGCCCGGCTGGTATCGAACCGAAACTCGGTGGATACGGCTTTGGGGTCGCGAAGCAGCAAGGGCGATGTGGGCGTACGCTGGGCAAACCGGCTGGCATAGCGATCCGTCCACCGCATGGTGGGTCGCCGGGCGGCATTCCGGCTGGCCCGCAGGCTATCGGCGCGTTCTTTAGCCACCAGCCGCAGCGAATCGGCGGTGGCTGGGCGGGCTGTGGGTTGCGCCCAGGTGCTGAGTGGCACCAGTAACGCTATAAACAGCCACCACACCCTGGCCCTGAACGCGTATAAAGTTCGCCAATGGGTGCGTAAAACAGGAAAAAGATTCAGGTAATCGTTCAGCATGAAGACGTTAGCCACGTCGGCCTGGTCATTTTGGTGGTGCCCTGCCTGGTATGTACTTCAAACGGCTAAAATCGGGCCAATCGTCTGTTTGGCCCTAAAAATTTGCAGGTTTCTGCCCGGTACAGGCAACACAAACACAGCCAACCCTACCATTGTCAACGAAATACCTTGATTAAGTCAATGGTGATACCGTTAGTTGGATCGGTGAGGGGTTCGTTATGAAAAACCAACTCGTCGCCGTTGGGGAGCAGCACAAAAACCGTTCGTAAAACGGGTTGTACCAGCCAGTATGATCGGGTGCCAGCCGCAAAATAGGCTACTGATTTGGCTGTCAACTCAGTGTCGGTCTGGGAGGGCGACACAATTTCGATAACGGTTAGCGGTATAGCCGTTTCTTTCACCGTATCGTCGCGCCAATTAGAAGCCTCTGCGGGGAAAATACTTAAATCCGGCACAAACGGCGGGTTGGGAATATCCAGGCTTTGTTCACTGCGTACATCATACTGGTCTTCATACTGCACTAAAATCTCAACCCCAAGCCGAACTTGAAGGCGGGAATGGTTTTTACTGGGCATTGGCTTTCCGCGTTCGAGTTCGTAGTCAGACTGTATTGATCGTTCAATGACCGCTTCCATATCGCTGTCTATTTTTTGAGGAAAGTTAACCAAAAATAAGTTCCTCGCCAATTACCGAAGCCGATACGCCCGGCAGCCGCTTTCGTCAAAGGCCATAATCCCCGTAGGTAAGCCCGCTATGGTGTCGGGGAGGGTGCCGGTTGGAGAGGTGACAAAGCAATAGGTGGGCGTATCGGCCTGGGTCCAGGCAATGTAGTCGGCCCCACCGGGAGGCACCAGCCAGGTAGTTTCGGCCCCAACAATGGCGGGCCAGATGCTCTCGGCAAAGGAACGGATGCGGCTCAGGGACACCCACTGCCCGGCGTTCTCACCCCATTGAAACGGGCCGTGGGTTACCTTGTCGGTCTCGGCATCGTCGCTGATCTGGAATACGTAGAGCTTGGTGTATTCCTCATTGGCTCCCCGCGCTTCGTGTAGGTTTCTGACCTCGAACCCCAGTCCTATATAACTCGGCATATCAGTCAGAAACAGGGCCGTGAAATACCGGAACACATTCCCAGTGCGGTAAAAAGCATCGAAACGAGGATCGTCTTTATCGGCAGTCATCACCGTAAAGTTGGGGGCAAACCGACGGGTTTTCAGCCAATGATAATACAGACCGAACCGCTCGATAAACTCGTCACTCGTCACCGGCACCGACTGTAAATCGCCCAGGGTCGAGTCGGCTTCGATGGCTTCGAGGTGATCGAGTTCATCGCCGTAGCCCATTGTATTGGGCGGGGCCAGGAAGGTCTCGGCAAAGAACCCAAAATGGGGTACGCCTTTCTGCTGCACGTAGGTTTTTACGGCCTGAAGGGGGTCATAAAACGCATCGGGCTGCTCCGGAACGCCCTCAGCCCGCATCTGCACATGAGCCATATCACCCCGCATGAAATCGAAATTATACGTCTGCTGGCAGGCATAATATTGCTGGCACAGGTAGTCCCAGGCAGGGCGGTTAGGCCGGTCGAAGTCGAGTTCCCAGTGCAGGTTATCAGCCTTGGCGCAGTAAAATTTATACCGCGCCAGTGGCCCAAACACCCGCGACATTCCCTGCGGTTCGTTGAAGGCGTACTGATACCACGTTTGCCCAAACTTATCGACCACCACATCGTTGGGGTCGATATGCAGCCCCCGGTAAGGCGGGGCCATGGTCATGGGCAGGGTTTCGAACCCCTGCGCGGTTAGGTGCCGGATAAGGGCCAGCCGCCGTTTCAGCCGCCCGCTGTAATTGCCCGACCCGCCAAACAGCACCGACTGCCGCTGTTCGGGGGTGAGCAGGGGGATATGGGTGTTGAAAAATACCTCTTTAGAATACGCCAGCGCACTGCCATCCGCGCTGCCCTGCTGCACCAGAAACTGCCAGATAGCTTCTTCCACGTGCCGATACACACCTTCGGAATGGTTCACGATCCGGGTTCCTTCGCGGTGCACCCACTCGAACAGCACCGGGTGGGTCAGCACCATCTCCGAAAAACGGTCGGTATGCGGAATCACGTCCATGCCCACCGT